>DATJOU010000255.1:0-2279 GCA_035506775.1 Solirubrobacteraceae bacterium
TCGCCGTCCGCCTCGACGAGCCGTGAGCCTGGTGCATGGCTTAGCCCCGCGCGAGCCAAAGGGCGCGCCCGTGTCCGCGGACTGAGGAGCGAAGGAGCGAAGCGACCGAGCGACGAGGGAGCGGGCACGGGCTCAGAGCGCCCGGAGGCGAGCGGGGAAGCACTGCGACTGTCGGTCCCGGCCCGTAGGATTGCGGCGTGTCCTCCCCCCGTGACCCGAGCGACGCCAGCGATCCGAGCGAGGCCGGCGTCCCGGCCGCCGTGCCCGACGGGGACCGGCGGGCGGCGACCGTGCTGCACCGGGTGTTCGGCTTCGACTCCTTCCGCGGCCGCCAGGAGGAGATCATCAGCCACGTCATCGGCGGCGGCGACGCGCTGGTGCTGATGCCGACCGGGGGCGGCAAGTCGCTCTGCTACCAGATCCCGGCGCTGGTGCGGCCGGGGACCGGGGTCGTCATCTCGCCGCTGATCGCGCTCATGCAGGACCAGGTGCAGGCGCTGCGCCAGCTCGGCATCCGGGCCGACTTCCTCAACTCGACCCAGGACCCGGGGACCAGGCACGTGGTCGAGCAGCAGTTCAAGGCGGGCGAGCTCGACCTGCTCTACCTGGCGCCGGAGCGTCTGCGGGCGCCGGGCACGCTGCAGCTGCTCGACGCCTCCAGGATCTCGGTCTTCGCGATCGACGAGGCGCACTGCGTGTCGCAGTGGGGCCACGACTTCCGGCCCGACTACCTGGAGCTCCAGGTGCTGCACGAGCGCTGGCCGGACGTGCCCCGGATCGCGCTGACCGCGACCGCGACCCAGGCGACCAGGGAAGAGATCGCGATCAGGCTGAAGCTAGCCGGGTCGAAGCTGTTCGTGTCGTCGTTCGACCGGCCCAACATCCAGTACCGCATCGTCCCCAAGAACGAGCCCAGGCGCCAGCTGCTGCAGTTCCTGCGGACCGAGCACCCGGGCGACGCCGGGATCGTGTACTGCCTGTCCCGGGACTCGACCGAGCGGATTGCCGCGTTCCTGACCGAGAACGGGATCCCGGCCCTGTCGTACCACGCGGGGCTGGACAGCGGGGTGCGGGCCGATCATCAGGCGCGCTTCCTGCGCGAGGACGGCCTGGTGATGGTGGCGACGATCGCGTTCGGGATGGGGATCGACAAGCCCGACGTCCGGTTCGTCGCGCACCTGGACATGCCGCGCTCGGTCGAGGGCTACTACCAGGAGACCGGACGCGCCGGGCGGGACGGCCAGCCGGCCACCGCCTGGCTCGCCTACGGGCTGGCCGACGTCGTGCAGCAGCGGCGGATGATCGACTCCTCTGAGGGCAACGTCGCGCACCGGCGGCTGATGGCATCGCATCTCGACGCGATGCTCGCGCTGTGCGAGGCGACCGACTGCCGCCGGACGCAGCTGCTCGCCTATTTTTCCGAACGGACGGTGGCCTGCGGCAACTGCGACACGTGCCTGTTGCCCCCGCAGACGTTTGACGGCACGGTGCCCGCGCAGAAGCTGCTCTCCACGATCGTGCGGCTGAACCAGGAACTGGGCCAGCGCTACGGGGCGGGGCAGGTCATCGACATCCTGCTCGGCCGCAAGACGCAGAAGGTGTCGGAGAAGGCGCATCACGAGCTGAAGACGTTCGGGATCGGGACCGAGCTGTCCGAGGCGCAGTGGCGGGGCGTGGTCCGGCAACTGCTGGCCCAGGGGCTGCTGGCCGTGCAGGGCGAGTACCAGACGCTCGCGCTCACTCCCGGGAGCGCGGAGGTGCTGCGCGGGCAGCGGCAGGTCATGCTCCGGCAGGACGCGCCGACGCCGAAGGCGGCGCGAGCGGCGCGCGGGTCGGCCGGCGGCGGGGCCGCCGCTCGGGCCAAGCTGGCCGAGGTCGAGCTGTCGCCCGAGCAGGAGGAGGTCTTCGAGCAGCTGCGGTCCTGGCGCGGCGCGACCGCGAAGGAGCAGGGCGTGCCCGCCTACGTGGTCTTCCACGACGCGACGCTGCGCGCGATCGCGCTGGCGGCGCCGTCCTCGCTTGGCGAGCTCGCCGGGATCAGCGGCGTCGGCGAGTCGAAGCTGGCCAAGTACGGCGACGGCATCCTCGAGGTGCTCGGCCAGTAGCTTCTGCGGCGGGGGCCATGATGCGGCGGGGGCCATGATTGTGTGCCGTTTGGGTCCGCGTTTTCCGGCTGCGGGCGTGAGCGTGTGCTGTTGGGGGCAGCCCGCGACCCGAAGTGCCCACGATCACGCTCATGTCCGTCCAGCCTGGTGCACGTGGTGACGGTGGGGTCTGCG
>DATJOU010000256.1:0-2604 GCA_035506775.1 Solirubrobacteraceae bacterium
AGCCCGATCTGGGACGGGTCGATCTGGATCGTCTGGATGCGCGGCGCGAACTGCGAGAGCTGCTCGCGCGGGGCCCCGATCGTGTCGGCCATCTTGCCGAGGATGAAGGTCCTCGCCTTGTTGGCCTGGGAGAGGGCATCGCGGAGGATGTCGAACGTGACGCCCGAGATCTTGATGTCCATCTGCAGCGCCGTGATGCCCCTGTCGGTGCCGGCGACCTTGAAGTCCATGTCGCCGAGGTGGTCCTCGACGCCGGCGATGTCGGTGAGCACGATGTAGTCCTCGCCCTCTTTGATGAGGCCCATCGCGATCCCCGCCACGGGGCGCTTGATCGGGACCCCGGCGTCCATCAGCGACAGCGAGGATCCGCACACCGAGGCCATCGAGGAGGAGCCGTTGGACTCGAGGATGTCGGACACGACCCGGATCGAGTACGGGAACTCCTCGATCGAGGGGACCATCGGCGCCAGGGCCCGCTCGGCGAGCGCCCCGTGGCCGACGTCACGGCGTTTGACACCGCCCATGCGGCCGGCCTCCCCGACCGAGAAGGGCGGGAAGTTGTAGTGGTGCCAGTAGTACTTTTTCGTCTCCAGACCGAGCGTGTCGAGGCGCATCTCCTCCTTGAGCGTGCCCAGGGCCGCCACGCTGAGGGCCTGGGTCTGGCCGCGGGTGAAGAGCGCCGAGCCGTGCGTCCGGGGGGTGACCCCGACTTCGATCGTGATATCGCGGATCTCGTCCTCGGAGCGCCCGTCGGGACGTTTCTTGTCGACCGCGATGCGCTCGCGGATGACCGACTTCTCGAGCGACTCGAAGGCCAGCTTGGCCGCGGCCCGCTGCTCGCGGGCGGCCTGCTGCTCCTCTTCGGTGGCTCCCTCACGGGCGGGCGGGCCGTACTGCTCCACGACCGCCTCCTCGACCGCCCTGGTCGCGTCCTGGCGCTCGAGCTTGTCCTCCACCTGGGTGGCGGCGTCGAGCTCCGAGCCGTGGGAGGAGCGGATCTTGGCGAGCAGGTCCTCGTCCACCTTGATCGCCTCGTAGGTTTTCTTCTCCTTCCCGGCCTTGGCGGCGAGCTCGCGCTGGAGCTCGCACAGCTTCTTGATCGCGGCGTGGGCGATGTCGAGCGCGTCGAGGATCTCGGCCTCGGGGATCTCGTTGGCCCCGGCCTCGACCATCAGGATCGCGTCTTCGGTGCCCGCCACCACGAGGTCGAGGTCCGAGCCCTGTCGCTCGCCCTCGCCACCCTCGGGTTCGGCCAGCAGGTCCTCCTCGTTGGGGTTGACCACGAAGTTGCCGTCGACCTTGCCGATCCGCACCGCGCCGACGGGGGTCGGGAGCGGGATGTCGGAGATCATCAGGGCCGCCGAGGCGCCGTTCATCGCCAGGATGTCGTACGGGTGGACGTGGTCGATCGAGAGGGGGATCGCCACCAGCTGGGTGTCGTAGCGCCAGTCCTTGGGGAACAGCGGCCGGATCGGGCGGTCGATCATGCGCGCGGTGAGGGTCGCCTTCTCGCCGGGACGGCCCTCGCGCTTGAAGAACGAGCCGGGGATTTTCCCGGTCGCGTACATCCGCTCCTCGACGTCCACCGTCAAGGGGAGGAAGTCGACGTCCCGGACCGAGCCGGCGACGGCGGTCGACAGGACCATCGTGTCGCCCTGGCGGACGACGACGGCGCCGGAGGCCTGCTTGGCCATCCTCCCCGTCTCAAAGGAAATCTCGCTGCCCGCGATCTCCGCGGACACGCGCGTAACGGCGTCTTGAGCCATGTTCACTACCTTCCTGTTCCGCCCGTCGGTCGGCGGACCGTTTCTTTTTTCACTCTCCGAACCGAGTGAGCTTAGCGAACGGCGGCCGCGACTACCGCAGGCCCGAACGCAATACGTCCAGGCCCGGGAGCTCGCCGGGGGAGTCAGCCTGATAGCTCCAGCTGACGACCCCGTCGGGGCCGGTCACGACCAGCGCCCGCTGGGGGAATCCGCCCTCGTGCAGGACCCCGAAGGCGCGGCACGCGGCCCCCTTGGGCTCGAAGTCCGAGAGCTGCTCGCTGGTGACCCCGAGCTTCTCCCGGAAGGCGCCCTGGGCCCAGGTGGAGTCGCAGGAGACGCCGTACAGCGCGTCCCCGGCCTCGGCCAGCTCGAGCGTGAGCGGCTCATACAGCTGCAGCTGGTCGGTGCAGACCGGGCTGAACGCGAACGGATAGAACACGAGCACGCTGCGGCGGCCCAGCAGGTCGGCCTCGGTGAAGGTCTCGCCGTCGAACCGGGCGAGGCCGAAGCCGGGCGCCGGGGTCCCTGGGGCGAGGACCGCCACTACTTGCGCAGGCCGAGCTCTTTGATCAGCGCGCGGTAGCCGTCGAGGTCGTCGCGCTGGAGGTAGTCCAGGAAGCGGCGGCGGCGGCCGACGAGCATCAGCAGCCCACGACGGGAGTGGTGGTCCTTGCCGTGCTCGCGGAGGTGCTCGGTGAGGTGGTTGATGCGCTCGGTGAGCAGCGCGATCTGGACACGCGTGTTCCCCGTGTCGTTCTCGTTCTCGCCGAACTTGGCGACGATCTCTTTCTTGCGCTCGCTGGTGAGGGCCGTCATAGGACCAGGGGACAGTAGCAGA
>DATJOU010000257.1:0-13661 GCA_035506775.1 Solirubrobacteraceae bacterium
AAAAGGCTTTACGGAAAACGCGAAAAACAAAACCTGCACGCGCTCGATCGTGGCCACCTTCGACCACCCCGGGTTCATCAACTACGTGTTCGTGAGCAACTACGAAATCCTCGACCCCGTGGCCGTGTCCCCCGAACCCACAGACTGCGAAGAGTACTACAAAGAACGTGAAGCGAAAAAAGTCAAAGACTGCACCAAAATCGTGTGGGCGAGCACCGACAAAGTCAACGGTCCGTTCCACACCAACGACGGTGCCGACACCGAAACTAAATCGTCGTTCGGACGCGAAGGCCACAACGACGCGATCGAGATGAACCAAGGGCACTACGGCGGCACCCCCACGATCCACGGGACCGGCTTCACCGAAGAAGCCGGGACGCTGCTGCCCCCGGAAACGGACTCGGAACTGCTCGAATCCGCCGAAGCGGGCTACAAGTTCAAAGGGAGGACCGAGTTCCAGCTCGAACAAGGCACCCCGAACAAACTCAAAATCACCTCCTGGAGCACCGGAAAACCGGTCACGGAAACCAAACCTTTCCCCGACGACGGAGTCGTGTTCGTCGAAAACGGGTCCAAAGGCTGTCCGATCAAATACACCCCGTTCGGCTCGAAATACACCGGCGACTCGGAATGCGGGAACGCCTACGTCGAAGGCGAATACAGCGAATCACTGACGATCGGCGCCGCCAACGACGTGATCGTGGTCGGGAACACGACCACCACCGGCGGAGCCTCCGGCGGCGAACCCACGGGCACCGCGACCCTGGGACTGATCGCGACCAACTTCGTGCGTGTCTATCACCCCGTGAAGGGGGAAAGCGGGTCGGCCCCCCACGAATTCGAAGCCAAAATCGAAGCCAGCAAACTAACGGAACTCAAGGAAGTCACGTCGTTTACCGGGGTTTCCGAAGGAGCCTCCATCGAAGGGCCGGAAATACCCTCCGGCGACACGGTGAAAGCGTTTAGCACGTCCGCCAAAACCATCACTCTGGCCGAAAAAGCCAAAAAAGAAGTCAAAAAAGACTCCAAAAATAAATTCAAGATTCCGGGCCTGTGCGGGACGAAAACCTGCGAAAACACCTCCTCGACCTGCAACGAGGAAAACATGACGGCCACCGAAGCCGAAAAAACGAACGAACTGACGGGTTCGGGTTCGCCGACCAACGTGATCGTCGACGCCGCCATCCTGAGCACCAAACACTCGTGGATCGTCGACAACTACCTTTGTGGCTCCGGCCTCGGGACGCTCACCGTGTGGGGCTCGATCGCCGAGTACTGGCGAGGTCCCGTCGGCCGCTCCCCCGACGGGTACACGACCAAGAACTACAACTACGACGAACGGCTGCAGACCAACCAGCCACCCAGCTTCCTCTCGCCGACGACCACCGGCGCCTGGAAAGTCGAGCGCGAGACCGCGCCCCCCGAATAGGGGCCCCGGCACGCGCGCCGGGCGCCGCGCGCCCGAGCGGCCCGCCGCGTAATCGCACCCTAGTCGCCGTCGAGTGACGCCAGCTCGGCGCCGCCGGCGTGAAAGCCGTTCTCGGCGTCTGCCACGCGCTCGCCGCCCGAGACCTCGTCCGGGGACCCATCGCGGCTCTCCTTGGCGACGCCGTTCGCCCGCCCGGACCCGTTTGCGCGGGCCTTCCCCGACGCCCGCGCCTCGGCCTCGACCGTCGGAGCGGTGCCGTTCGCGGTGACCTCGGGGGCCGGTGCCGCGGTGTCGGGCCCCTTGGCCCCCTTGCGCCGGCGGCGGCCGTTGCGGGCCCGGCGCTTGGGGAAGTTGCGCAGCAGCTCCCGGGCCAGCGCGGGGGGCTTGCGTGCCATGCGGGTGCGGGCCCCGCGGAGGGCCTCCTCGGCCTCGGGGGTGTGGGCGAGGGCGGCTGCCAGCAGGGCGGCGGCGAGGCGGCGGTCCTGCTTGCGGGCGGCGTGGATCAGCCTGCGCGCGTTGCGGGCGTGGGCCCCGCCGGCCGAGTTGACCAGCAGCCCGAGCAGTCGCTTGGTCTCCGGCCAGCGCTGGACGGCGTACTCCTCGTGGACGTCGCGGGTGTACTCGGCCAGGCGCCAGATCCAGGCGTTGGCCTGGTCGCGGCGCCCGATACGCCGCTCCACGAGGGCGCGGAGCATGATCTTGGAGGCCTCCTTGCGCTCCTCCCGGGGCCAACCGCCGATGATGTCGATCGCCTCGTCGAAGGAGTCGGGGTCGCGCAGGGCGGCGATGTCGGCCAGCGCCCGCAGGCGCAGCTGGGGGTTCTTGTTGCGCTTGACGGCGGTGATCAGGAAGCGGTTCTTGAGCTCGCCGGTGCGGTCGAAGTGGAGCATCGCGCGGGCCCGTCGCCAGCCGTTGGGGGCCACCCGGGCGCCGGCCAGGGCCGCCCACAGGTGCTGCTCGCCATAGTCGAGGTACTCGACGGCGATCCGCCACAGCTCGCGCTCGAAGACCGCGAACCGGCGCTCCTCCTCGGCGCACACGGGCAGCACCCGGCGCTCGACCCGGACGCGGCGGCCACGGCCCCGGCGGACCGGTCCGACCACGATCGCCCCGCCGCGGTACACGTCGCGGTCGAGCAGGGAGTGGAGCGTGACGACCGGGTCGTCGTGCTTGGTGGCCGGGTGGACGAAGTCCACCACCAGGCCCGCCTCCTTGCCGGGGTGGCGACGGGTGACACGCCCGACACGCTGCTGGTAGATGCGCTTGGAGGCCGTCGGGGCGAGGTGCACGCAGACCGTCGCCCGGGGACTGTTCCAACCCTCGGCCAGCAGCTGGGCGTTGATGAGGACGTCGATCTCGCCACGCTCGTAGCGGGCCAGGATCCCGACCAGCTCGCGCTTGGGGGTCTCTCCGGAGACCGCCTGGGCCTTGATGCCCTCGGCCCGGAAGGCTTCGGCGAGGTTGTAGGCGTGACGTACGCCGGCCGCGTACACGACCCCCGGGACGCCGTTGAAGCGGGTCTTGTAGAGGTTCGCGACGGCCAGGTTGAAGGGCTGCTGGTCGAGCAGTTTGGCCAGCTCGTCCTGGTCGAACTCGGTGTCCACCTCGCCCCTGCGCAGTGGCACCTTGGCGATCGTGCGGACGCCCACGCCGGGTGAGATGCGCACGCAGCGCAGCGGCGCGATGACACCCCGCCGGGCCGCCGCGGCGAGGTCGAAGCGGGAGGTCTGGGTGGGGAACAGGTCGGTGACGTGGCGGGCGATGAGGGCGCCCGTGGCGGTCATGCCGATGAAGATCGGGCCCGTCCAGTTGCGGATCGCGGCGCTCGTCTTCTCGCCCAGGGCGGTGTGGGCCTCGTCGCAGATCACGATCGTGTAGGCGCCCGAGATCTCCCCCGCGTTGCGGACGAACCACTGGTAGGTCTCGACCGTCACGGGGCCGTTGGCGGAGTCCTCGCCCTTCAGCAGCGGTTTGCTGATCCGCTTCTTGTAGCCACGGTCGCGGAGCTCGCCGAGGAACTGGTCGACGAGGTTGCGGCGGTGGGTGAGGATCAGGATGCCGCCGGTCTGGGAGGCCTCCACGAAGCCGAGCGCGGCCACCGTCTTGCCCGCGCCGGTGGCGTGCTCGAACCAGAACCGCTTGGCGGCGTTGGGGTCCTCGGGCTGGTCGGCCAGGGACTCCTCTTCCTCACCCTCCTCGACCCAGTCCTGGGGCTCCTCGCCGTCGCCCTCCTGCTCGGCCTCGTCGGCCGGCTCCTCCTCGCCCTCGATCTCGGAGTCGCCGAGCAGCTCCTCCTCGAGCTCGTCCTCTTCCTCTTCCTCCTCGTCGGGAGCCGCGCGGGCGACCGGACCGAGGTCGTCGTCGTCCTCGTCCTCGTCGTCCTCGAGCTCGTCCTCCTCGTCCTCGAGCTCCTCTTCGTCCTCGGGGGCCTCCACCGCCGCCGGGTCCTCGGGGGCGCCGTTGGTGGTTGTCGGCTCGTCCGGCCCGAGGATCGCCGCCGAGGCGAGCAGCTCGGGAGAGGCCGACCCGTTGGAGCGTCCATTGCCGCCCGAGATCTTGCGCTGCTCCTCGGCCAGCAGGGCCGTCAGGGTGCCGGACAGGGCGTCCACCTGGTGGGCCGAGAGGACGGTGCCGTCGGTCAGCTTCGGCTCGTCCTCGGAGACGATCCGTTCGAGGCCCATCAGCAGCGAGAACTCCCGCCTCCAAGCCGTGGACGGACGACTGAGCTTGGGGTCCTGCTCGAGCTCGGCCAGCGCGAGGTCCAGTGCCCGCCGGCGGGGGGTGCCGGGGGCGAGCGCCTGGACCGGATCCTCGCCCTCGTGCAGGAACCGCTCGCGGACGAGCTTTTCCGCCCGCGCGATTTCGGCAGTACTTGGGATCGGCGCGGCCCGTGGGGCCGCTGAGGCGGACTCGGCCATGCGGCTGTGACTTCGAGACTTGGGCCGCGGAGAAAGTGCGTTCAGCGCGGCTTGAGTGCGTGACGATGCGATCCGCGCATCGCCTCCCCGGACGCTAACGGAGCATCCGGCTGTGATGGGACTGAGGATATAACACCCGCAGGCGCCATCCAAGGGGGCCGTCGAGGCTGCCCCATCTGCGACGCTGTGGCGGTGCCGGAGCTGCGCATCGATCCCCTCAGCGGGCACCGCACGATCGTGGCGGGAGAGCGCTCACGGAGGCCAGGTGGGGAGCCGCGATCGAAGCCGGCGGACCCGATCGACGCCGCCTCCGACCCCTTCGCCGAGGGCCACGAGGACCGGACCCCGCCCGAGCTGTACGCGCTGCGGAACGGGGGCTCGGCGCCGAACTCGCCCGGGTGGAGGGTGCGGGTGGTGCCGAACCTGTACCCGGCCCTGTCCCCGCCGCAGGGCGACGGGGCCCGCGGTCCCGCGGAGGCGGTGGCCGCGGAGGAGCTGCCGAGGGGCCGCGGCGGGACACCCCAGGAGCTGTTCATCGCCCTGCCCGCCACCGGTGGGCACGAGGTGATCGTCAACGGGCCCCAGCCCGTCACCTCGCTGGCGGAGCTCCCCCGGGAGCAGGTGATCGACGCCGTGGAGACCTGGAGGGAGCGGATGCGTGCCCACGAGCAGAGCCCCTACGTGCAGCTGATCGTCAACGAGCGGGTGGAGGCCGGGGCCTCGCTCCCCCACACCCACGCCCAGCTGTACGCGCTCGACTTCGTGCCCAACGAGGTGGCCCGCGAGCGGGAGCGCTCGGGCGCCTACACCACCCGCACGATGGGGGGGAGCCTGGTGGGGGACGTGGTGGCCGAGGAGGTCAGGAGGGGGGAGCGGGTGGTTGCGATCGACGAGGAGGCGGTGCTGATCGCCCCCTGGGCCTCCCGCCTGCCCTTCCAGCTGATGCTCGCCCCGCGACGGCCACGGGCGCGGTTCGAGCAGGGAGGACCCTCGGGAGCCGCGCTGCTGCACGACGGGCTCTGCAGGCTGGCCCGCCACCTGGGTTCGAGCCCGCCGCTGAACATGTGGGTGCGGACCGCCCCGCGGGGGGCCGAGGACTTCTGCTGGCGGATCGACGTGCTCCCGCGGCTCACCCACCTCGCGGGACTGGAGCTCTCGACCGGGCTGAGCCTGAACATCGTCTCCCCCGAGCAGGTGGCGGAGGCCCTGCGGGACGCCTGAGGGGGGCCCCGGCAGCTACGCTGGCGCGCGTCGATGGCGCCAGAGGAACGCTTCGTGCCCCGCTTCGCCGCCGAGCCCCCGCAGGAGGGCCTGCCGGGGGGACGCTGGGAGGAGCGTCTGGAACGGGAGCTGTTGGCGGCCGCCCTCGCCCTCGAGAGCGACCAGCCCGACCTCGGGGAGCCGGGTCGGATCCTGTGGTACCCCGACCGCACCTGGCACGGACGGACCTACGTGCCCGCCACCGCCCGAACCGGCGGCGGCTTCGAGCTGTTCGGGTACGTCCGTTATCTGCCCGCCGACGATGGAGGCGAGCCGGGGGAGTTCTGGGCCTGGGTCGACTACACCGACCAGACGGCGGAGGCCAACCCGCAGTGGCAGCTGGACCTGTGCGACGAGGTGATCGGACGCTGGCGGGGAGAGCAGGGGGCGGTGGCCGCGATGACCCTGATCTGGGGCCACCCGCTCGTGTCCTCGGGACACGTCGTGACCGCCGAGCTGGCGGGCCTGGCGGTGGACCAGTGCGAGCTGGTGGAGGAGCGCTTCACGATGATCGCTCCCGACGACTACCGCAGCGACCTGCTCGAGGTCAAGCTGTTCGACTCGAAGGGGCGTGAGCTCGCCAGCGAGTCCCTGTACGCGCCCGACGAGGACGAGGACCTCGAGGAGGAGGCGGAGGGGGAGGACGAGCGCTAGTGCGGGGCCCCGGGGACGCTCCCCGGAGGTTGCTAGCCGGTGTGTTCCTCGGCTTTGTAGTGGCGGGCTTCGGCGGCTTCTTCTGCCTCCAGCTGCCTGCGAGCGGCGCCTTCGCCGGCGCTCTTGGACTTGCGGGAATGTTTGTGTTCGCGGGTCGGCTTGCGGCGCTTGGCGTTGGCGTTGGTGGACGCCCGCTTGGACTTCTTCTTGTGCTTGGCCGCTTTCTTGGCGGCTTCGGCCGCGGCCAGGGCCCGGGCGGCGTTCGCGGCTTCCTGCTGCTTCTTCTTGACCTCGGCCTTTTCCGCGACTTCCGAGCTGCTCTGGGTGGTGCCGTTGGCCGCCTGGGTGGACGTTTCGGCGGTCTGCTGCGTTTCGGTCCCTTCGGCCGAGGCTTCGGCCCCGCCGCCGCCCCCGCCACCTGACCCCCGGCCCCCGCCGCCTACCCCGCCGCACCCGGCCAGCGCGAGCACGACGGCCGCGAGCAGCAGGGGGTAACGAGCGGAGCGCAGGCGCTCCTTGGCGGATGTGGGCCGCATCATTCGATCGTCGCAGTCGGGCTCGGCTGCTTGCGCCGGTTAGCCGTTCCCGAGCTCGAGTGGTGACGGGTGCTGCCGGAGGAGGGCGTGGTGGACGTCACCGGGGCTTTCTTGGTGGCCTTCGGGGCTTCGGTGGTCTTCGTCTTGGTAGAGCTCTTCTGTTTGGCCTGGGCGGTCTTCTTGGCGGCTTCTTCGGTCTTCTTCTTCGCTTCGGCCTGCTCCTTCGCCTTCGCCGTGGCTTCCAGTTTCTTGATCCGTTCCTCGACTTCCCGTTCCTTCTTCTTGGCCTGCTTGTCGGCGGCTTCTTCGCGCCTCTTGGCCTTTTCGATGGCTTCCTTTTCCTTCTTGGTGGCGTCGCCTTCGGCGGCTTCTTCGCGCTCCTTGGCTTCGAGGGCGGTGAGCACTTCGCGGTCTTTGGCGGCTTCGCTGTCTTCGGCCCGCTTCTGTTCGGCTTCTTCGGCGCGTTCGGCGGCCGAGGTCACGGGGGTGGAGGTCCCGGAGCGGTGTTTGAAGCCGGCACCGCAGCCGGCGGCGGCCCCGGCAAGGGTCAGCGCAAGGACCACCGTGAGGAGGGACCTCGTCAATCTGCTCCGCGGTGAGCGCTCCGGCGGTCGCTCGCCGGCATCACCGGAGCACAGCAACCGACGCCACATGAAACTCAAGCTACCAGCCGATCTTGGGAGCCTCAAGGTGCGAACGGGAGGATTCGGGGGCTCCCACGACGCGATTGGAGGGGCTAGACTTCGGCTTCAAGGACGGGGATGAGGGCATCCGGCCGCGCAGCGTGGCGGCCGAAGGACCCGGCCTGCATCCCCGAGTGGGGCCGGGACGAGAACCGAGGGAGGCGTGAGATGGAGTTGACGGGCTCGAGGGCCAGGGTTGTGGCGCTGGCTGTGATCGCGTGCGGGGCGTGCGCCCTGCTCGGCGCGCCCAGCGGTGCGGCGGCGGCGAAATCGCTGAAGGTGACGTGGATGAAGGGCGCGACCGCGCCCAACACCCCCAAGAAGTTCGACAAGGTCGGGGTCATCAAGATCGGCAACAAGAAGGCCAAGAACGTGCTCGTGATCGAGCCCGGGACCTCCGGCGGGGGGGCCTACTTCGTGAAGCTGGCGGAGTGGCTCAACGAACTCGCCCCCGAATGGCAGGTGTGGGCCGTGGAACGGCGCGAGAACCTGCTCGAGGAACAGAAGGTCGCCGACAAGTACAAGGAGGGCAAGATCAGCGGCAAGGAATTCTTCGACTGGTACCTCGGCTGGCTGGAAACCGGCGCCACCAAGCACTACAAAGGGGTGACCCCCGAGGAAGCCGAAAAGGACGGTGCCCGCGAATGGGGCATGGCCGTGGCGGTCGAAGACCTGCACATCGTGATCGGGGCGGCGAAAAAGCTGGGCGGGAAAGTGGTGCTCGCGGGCCACTCCCTGGGCGGCTCCGTGGTCACCGGGTACGCCACCTGGGACTTCGGCGGCAAACCCGGGGCCGAAGGGCTCTCGGGCCTCGTGTACATCGACGGCGGCTCGAGTCCGACGTCGATCAGCGCCGCAGAAGCGGAAGCGGGGCTGAAAGGGGTCGAAAAAGAACCGTGGCTGAGGTTCGGCGGCATCGAAGCACCAGACCTGGGGCTGTTCTCGCTGCTGGGTTCGGCGCTGACGGTCGGCGAACCGACCACGGAATCCGTGGTGCAGGGATTCAAATTCCTGCCCGAAGACCTGCGTGCCCGCAACTCCAAAGGCGAATTCGTGAAAGTCGACAGCGAAGCCGGGTTCGGCTACGCCGTGAACGTGGGGACCTCGCCCGAAAGCCTGGCCGCGGCCCAGGTCCACGCCGGCGCCGGTGTGGTCGAACAGGGGCCCGGCGAACCGTACGGGTGGAGTGGCGAAGGGGCGATCACGCCGATCAAACGGTACGCGGAAATGCTCTCCGGAGCGGGCGTGAAGGGGGCGGACGGGAGCGAGTGGTACTTCCCCGCCCGGCTGACGCTCGACACCGGAGGGGTGGGGAACGGGATCAACAACCCGGCCCAGGAAAAGCTCGGAGAGCACGCCATCTTCGGGACCGAACTGCCCACCTCGCTGCACATCCTCGCGATCAACTCCGAACTCGACAAAGAGTTCGGGGGCGGGTTCACGACGTTGACGTTCGCCGAAGACCTGGCGAACCAGTCGCACATCCCGGCAGAAAACCTGACCCTGATCAACGAGGAAAACACCTACGCCCACAACGACCCGAACGGGGGCTACCCGAACAACGCGTTCGTGGAAGCGCTGGTGCCGTTCCTGAAGGCGCTCTGAGCGGGGACCGGCCGACGCTCTGAGCAGGGAGCCACCGAGATCCAGGCGTGAGCGGCGCCGATTCGGCGCCGCTCACACGCCCGCCGCGGAGCTAGGCCCCGGCGGGTTGGGCCTCGGTGAGGGGGGCCCCGGGGGAGTCGAGCTCCTCGGAGACGCGAGCCGCGCTGGCCTGGGCACGGCGGGTGGTGCTGGCCAGGCCGAGAACCAGGACCAGCGCGCCGCAGCCGGTCACGATCCACCACCCGGGCTCGGCTCCGGCGATGAAGCCGGGGCCGACGATGCCGGAGGCGCCGACTGCGATCGCGCCGGACACGGCCACGCCGAGGGTCTGACCGACCTGACGGGAGGTCGAGGCGATGGCGGCCGCGACCCCGGCCTGCTCGGCCGGCATGCCGATGATGGCCGTGTTGGTGATCGGGGGGTTGACCATCCCGAACCCGGCCCCGAACAGGAAATACGCGGGCAGCAGGTCGGCGACGGGGGTGGTGCGGGTGATGGAGCTCATCAGGGCTCCCCCGAGGGCGATCCCCACTCCGCCCACGAGGAGCCCAAGCCGGGGGCCGCGGCGTCCGACGATGCGACCCGACAGGGGCGAGAAGACGAGCGTCGAGGCGGCGATCGGAAGCGTGAGTAGGCCCGCGTGGAGCGCAGAGAACCCCCTGGCCTCCTGAAGGTAGAGCGTGTTCAGCAGCAGGAACCCACCGAGGGCGGCGAAGGCGAGGACGGCGATCGCACTGGCGCTGGAGAAGGGGACGCTGCGGAAGAAACGCAGTTCAAGGAGTGGCTCGCGTCGCCGGTGCTCGTACGGGATCAGCGCCCCGAGGGACGCAGCCGAGAGGCAGAACAGGCCGAGCGTCTGGGTGGAGGTCCAGCCCGCCTTCGGGGCCCCGATGATGGCGTAGGTGAGGGAGGCCAGCATCACGATCACGAGCAGCTGCCCCACGGGGTCCAGGCGGCGGGGATGGGGAGCCCGCGATTCGGGGACGAAGCGCATCGTCAGGAGCACGGCCACGATGCCTATGGGGACGTTGATCCAGAAGATCGAACGCCAGCCGATGCCGTCGACCAGGGCACCCCCGATGACGGGTCCGAGTGCCAGGCTGATTCCCACCGTCGCCCCCCAGATCCCGATCGCCTGGGCCCGCTCGCGGGGGTCGGTGAAGACGTTGCGGATGATCCCCATTGCCACCGGGTTGAGCATCGAGCCTCCCACCGCCTGGAGGATCCGGAAGGCGATCAGCATCCCGAGCGAGGTCGACACGCTGCACAGCAGCGAGGCGACCGTGAACGTCACCAGCCCGGCCTGGAAGACGCGGCGGCGGCCGAGGCGGTCGCCCGTGGAGCCGGCGAGGATCAGCAGGCTCGCGAGCACCAGCGTGTAGGCGTCCATGATCCACTGGAGCCCCGCCACGCGGGTGTGGAGCTCGCGGCCGATCGAGGGAAGGGCGACATTGACGATCGTGTTGTCGAGGCCCACGATCAGCAGGCTCATGCAGCAGATGACGAGGATCAGCCGCCGTCGCCGGCGGTCCGGTGAGGCCGCGTCTGGCGGTCGGGGGGAGGGGTTCACGGGCACAGTGTGCCCACTGATCGGTCCTCTCCCGGTCGGCCCCCGGCCGGCCGCGGGTGGCCGGGGGGTGGGCCGGAGGTGGGCCTGGCGGCGACGCTCTCGAGGGTGCGGAGGTTTGACGAGGGATCGGTTTTCTGGCAGAGTCGGGGGATCAGCACCGCTGGCTGGGGGGCTGCGGGCCGACTCTGGGCCCGAACATCTGGATCCCCGTCCCTACTGAGGGAGTTGACGGGGCGGACGGATCCGACAGGACAGCAACTGCAAAGGAGCGGACGGAGAATGACGCGGATCAAGTCTCTCGGTGTCTGTCTGGTGGCCGTGCTCGGGATCGTCGGAGTGCTTGCGACGACCAGCGCGAGCGCCGCGACACCGAAGTGGTACGAATGTGCCAAAGGCACCAAGAACGCCGAAAAAAAGTACACCGGTAAATACACCGACAAGGTTTGCAGCAAAGAAGCGACAGAAGCCGAAATAACGGCCGGCACGACCAACAAGTACGAACTCACACCAGGCGTCGGCAAGGACAAGGCGACCAAGACCAAGGGCGGACCCGCGGTCCTGAGCGTCAAATTCTGGGCCGGGGACGACGAAGTCGAATGCGGTTCGAGCAAGTCGGAAGGCAAGCCCGAAGCGCCGAACTTCCTGAAGAAAATCTCGATCACCTACAAGAAGTGCATCTCTCTCGGAGCCCCGTGCAAGTCGGAAGGCGCCAAGGCCGGGGAAATCAAGCTCAGCGGCCTCGAGGGTGAACTCGGGTACATCAAAGGGACGAAATCGAGCATCGGGATCAAGCTGATGAGCGAAACCGAACCGGGCACCGAAACGACAAATGGCGGACCGATCGCCAAATTCAAATGCGTGTACGACAAAAAGGGAGAACCGCCGATCGAAAACTACATCGTGGCGACGGTTGAACGTGAAGCGATCGCCGAAGTGACGGGCGACGTGGGGAGCGTCTCCAAGGAATCGTCGTTCGTCTTCACCGCACTCGAACAGTACGGCGAACACGAATTCGGCGAACCGCCGAAACACTACTTCCCGCTCACGAACATCCTCGGCTGGGAAAACGAACTCCCTGAAATCGAAGCATGTTCCGGTAAGGAATGTGTCGCGGAACACCCCGCACACATCATCGCCGGCGTGTACTGCGGAGTAGTCGTCGAAGGGCTGCTCAGCGCCGAATGCACCCCGGCCACCTACACGGGTCTGACCCAGACGGACACCAACAAGGGCGAAGCCCTGGAGATCAAGTAGGACAGACGTAAGGTGGTCGCTCCAGCGACCGCTTAGAACTGCGGCCGGGCCGATAGGGGCTCGGCCGCAGTTCCTTCCGCCCGCACCGGGCGGAAACTGAAGAGCGTGGGATCCTCGGGTCCTGCGCTCTTTCTTCTTCCGAGCCCGATCAGTATTTGAACGAGGCGGCGAAGAGCGATTCTTTCGCACCTTCGTTCTTCACCTTGATCTCGACATATTCGCCCGCGGCGATCGTCGCGGCTTTGCTTTCTTCGGTGCACACTGTGCCGCTCACTTTGCAGGTCAATTCCGCGGAGGCCCCGTTCTTCAGGACGGTCGCAGTGAACGTGATGGATTCGCTCGATTCGACCCTGAGGCCCTTGATGGTCATGCCGCCTGGGGGTGCTGGGCCGAACACCAAACCCGTGGTGCTCGCCATGAAGCCGGTCGTGACGCACGTGCCCTTCGCGCTGAGATTCCATACCGACAGACATTCTTCACCGCCAGCTTTGATCTTCACGTTTTTGGCGCCCCACGTGACGACGGCCGCGGTGGTGCCTTCTTTACCTTCTTTACCTTCTTTACCTTCTTTGCCTTCTTTGCCTTCCGGTCCCGTGGCACCTGTCACGCCTTTTTCGCCTTTTTCGCCCTTTTCTGCGATGACTTCCCAGAAGGTGGGGCTCGAGACCGGTTTGTTGGCTTTGTTAGCGGCTTTGATCGAGACGTAGCTGGTCCCGCCTTCGCGGACGACTTCGCCTTTCCCGTATTCCGTAGCCGTCGCCCATTCGCCGCGCCAGATCAGTTCGCCACGTTCGCCTTTGGCACCGGTTTCGCCTTTTTCGCCTTTTTCCCCTTTTTCGCCTTTGACGCCGGTTTCGCCTTTCGTGCCCGTTTCCCCTTTGGCCCCGGTTTCGCCTTTGGCCCCGGTTTCGCCCGTTACGCCCTGGAGGCCTTTTTCCGCAAGGACTTCCCAGAAAGTAGGGCTCGACGACGGTTTATTGCCTTTGTTCGCAGCTTTGAGAGAGACATAGCTCGTCCCGCTTTCCCGGACCGCGTCGCCTTTCGCGTATTCGGTGCCCGCGGCCCATTCGCCGCGCCAGCTCACTTCACCGCGTTCGCCTTTTTCCCCGGTGGCTCCGGTGGTTCCTTTTTCGCCGGTCGCCCCTGAGACCCCTTTTTCGCCGGTCGCTCCGGTCGCCCCTTTTTCGCCGGTGAGGCCTTTTTCGCCGGTAGCGCCCGTCAGGCCTTTTTCGCCTTTTTCCCCGGTGGCCCCAGTCGCTCCTTTTTCTCCTGTCGCCCCGACTTCGCCTTTGACGCCTTTTTCGCCGGTGGCTCCGGTTTCGCCTTTGGCGCCCGTCGCCCCGGTTTTGCCTTCAGCCCCTGTGGCGCCCGTTTTGCCTTCCGCGCCAGTCGCCCCGGTTTTGCCTTCGGCCCCCGTGGGGCCCGTTTTGCCTTCGGCGCCAGTTTTGCCTTCGGCCCCGGTCGCGCCCGTTTTCCCTTCAGCGCCGGTGGCCCCGGTTTTCCCTTCAGCGCCCGTCGCCCCGGTTTTGCCTTCAGCGCCCGTCGCGCCCGTTTTGCCTTCGACACCGGTCGCGCCTGTTTTCCCTTCGGCGCCCGTTTCGCCTTTCACGCCCTGCAGCCCTTTTTCCCCGGTCGCGCCGGTGGCGCCAGTTTTGCCTTCGACCCCAGTCGCACCCGTTTTGCCTTCAGCGCCCGTCGCCCCGGTTTTGCCTTCGGCGCCCGTCGCGCCGGTTTTGCCTTCGGCCCCCGTCG
>DATJOU010000258.1:0-2290 GCA_035506775.1 Solirubrobacteraceae bacterium
TAGCGGTTCCAGTACCACGTGCCCCCCACACCGTGGCCCGCCTCCACCAGCTGCACGGACAACCCGGCTTGGCGAGCACGGTAGAGCTGGTAGATGCCGGTGATGCCGGCCCCGACGACGAGCACGTCGACGTCAGTGGCGGGGTGGTTCTCGCTCCGGTCGGGTGCAGGTTCGGGGGGTGTCATGAGCCTCCGCAGTGCGCCTGCCAGAGCCGCGCGCCGTGTCCACCGGCACCCACTCACTGGATGCCCGGCACGATTGTACCGACCGGTTAGTATACGCTCGACGACGCACGCCGAGGGCGAAAGGGGCAGCGTGGCGATCGTGGATCGGAGATGGTCGGCACTGCCGGTGCCGTATGCGCTCGAGTTCCCGGACCGTGCCCGCAAGGAGCGCTACGTCGACCCCGACTTCTTCCAGATGGAGGCCGAGCGGTTGTGGCCCCGGGTGTGGCAGATGGCGTGCCGCCTGGAGGAGATCCCCGCCCCACGCCACTTCGTCGAATACGAGTTCCTCGACCAGTCGGTGGTGGTGGTGAGAACAGACGACCTCGGCGTGGTGGCCTTCGAGAACGCCTGTCGCCATCGCGGCGTGCGGGTGGCCGAGGGCCGCGGCCGCTGTGAGAGCGGGTTCACCTGCCCCTTCCACGGCTGGTGCTACGGCCCGGACGGCACCAACACCGTGGTCACCAAGCCCAAGACCTTCGCCCCTCACAACCTGGCCCGAGAGGACCTGGACCTCAGCGCGGTGCGCTGTGAGATCTGGGGCGGCTGTGCCTGGATCAACCTCGACCCCGCCGCCCCGCCGCTGCGGGCCTGTCTCGAGCCCTTCGCCACCGTCTTCGACGCCTGGCAGGTGGAGACCATGGGTAGCGAGTGGTGGTACGCGTGCCGGCTGCCGGTCAACTGGAAGCTGGCCGAAGCGGCCTTCATGGAGCAGTACCACGTGGTGCAGACCCACCCCCAACTGGCCATCCCGAGCCGCTTTCCGAGACGCGACGGCTCGAGCGACGCCCGCACCCTCGTGGACGGCGAGATCCACTACCTGCGCACCATGAGCGAGGGCATGGCCGGCATGGTGCACGCCACCGACGTGGCCGTGGCCGAAACGCTGCGCGACGTGGCTCTCCCCGACGACCCCGCCCTCGCCCTCGCCACCTGGAAGCGGACGTTGAACGACGCCGTGGTGCAGTACCACCGCGCCGCCGGGAGCGTCATCCCCGACCTGAACGACCTGGAGGACCGGGGCCTCAACGAGCCCATGGGCTACGGCTTCCCCCACTACTTCGTCCTCCCCATGTACTCGAGCGCCTCCTCCTACCGCTTTCGCCCGCTGGGACCCGAAGAGACCCTGATGGAGATCTGGTCGCTCACCCGCTTCCCGGAGGGAACCGACAGACCCCCACCGCTCCCCCCCGAGGTCTGGGACTACGACGACCCCCGCTGGCCGCCCATCCCGGCCCAGGACTTCTCCAACCTGCCGAGACAACAGCGGGGCCTGCACGCCCAGGGCTTCGAGTACATGCGCCTGTCCGAACAGGCCGAGGGCGGCGTGGCCAACTTCGAACGCACCGTCGACGGCTTTCTCGCCGGCCTCCCCTACGAGCGCCTGCTCCCGGCGCTGCACGAGGTGAACGTGAACCCCCTCGAACGCCCCGTCGTCGATCTGGGCTTTTGAGCGGAGAACCAGCCTCTTCCGGCGCACCCGTCGGCGAGTCGCTGTAGGTGTGCGCAGGCGATCTCAACCGCCGGCCGTCACCGCCCGCAGCTCGGCGACGGAGTGACGCATGATGACGGCGAGATCCCGATCGTCGTCACCGCCGCTCGTCCATTCTTGAAGGGCCACCCGCAGCACGGTCATGCCGGCTTCGGACGCCAAGGTCGCCTGCGCCTCGCTCACGCCTCGATCGCGCAAGGCGACCGCGACCGCGGCGGCGTAATCGGCCAGCTTGGCCAGCTCGCGCTCGCGCAGCTCGGGGTTGGCGTCGATCACGGCCTGGCGTTGGCGGGACAGGTCCCGGCGAAACTCACCGAGCATGGCAGCCGCGGCGTCGAGGCCCCGGGCCACGGCGTCGAGGGGGCCGGCGCCCGCCGGCGCGCCGACGACCCCGGCCACGATCCGCTCCTGCAGGGCGGCAGAGCCACCGAAGAGCACTTCTCGTTTGTCGGCGAAGTGCCGGAAGAAGGTGCGCTCGGTCAGGCCGGCCCGTTCGGCGATGTCGGCGACGGTCGTTCCGTCGAAGCCGCGCTCGGCATAGAGCTCGAGGGCAGCCTGGGCGAGACGGCCACGT
>DATJOU010000259.1:0-9073 GCA_035506775.1 Solirubrobacteraceae bacterium
GCTCGGCGCGGCGGTGCTGGTGGCGCGCGCCCTGGGCAGGGGAGCGGTGAGCCTGGAGACCGGCATGGGGGTGGTGGCCGCCGATGTCGAGCAGGGCGAGGACGGGACCCTGACCGGAACCGTCAGCCAGCCGATCCCCTCCTGGAGCGCCTTCGCCGACACCGGGCCGCTGTTGGCGGCCCTCGGGGTGGACCGCTCGCAGCTCCCGGTCGAGTGCTACGACAACGGTCCCCGTCACGTGCTCGTCGCGCTGGGCGGGGCCGAGGAGGTCGCCGCCCTGCGCCCCGACCTACGTGCCGTGGCCGCGCTCGGGGAGCTCAACGTGAGCTGCTTCGCTGCCTCGGGAGAGCGCTGGAAGACGCGCATGTTCGCTCCCTCCCTCGGCGTCGCCGAGGACCCCGCCACCGGCTCGGCGGCCGGGCCGCTGGCGGTCCATCTCGCCCGCCACGGGCGGATCGGCTTCGGCGAGCGGATCGAGATCGAACAGGGTGCGGAGATCGGGCGGCCGTCGCTGCTCCTCGCCCGCGCGCGGGGTGACCGGGAGGCGCTCGAGGCGGTCGAGGTCGGGGGTGCCGTGGTGGCGGTCGCCCGGGGCGAGTTCGCCCTCGCCCCAGGGCCCGTGCCAGGCGCCGATTTGTGACAGGCTGGGGCCCATATGCGTGAGGCGGTCATCTGCGAACCGTTGAGGACCGCCGTGGGGGGCTTCGGCGGTGTATATCGCGATGTCCCCGTGACCGTGCTCGCCGCGACGGTCATCGAAGGGCTGCTCGAGCGCACCTCGCTCCCGGGTGAGGTGGTCGACGACGTCGTCTTCGGTCAGGGCTACGCGAACGGGGAGGCGCCAGCGATCGGGCGCGTGGCGGCGCTCGACGCGGGCCTGCCGGTCGAGGTCCCCGGGCTGCAGATCGACCGCCGTTGCGGAGCCGGCCTGCAGGCCCTCACGCTCGCCTGCATGGAGGTGCAGACGGGTGCCGCCGAGGTGGTGCTGGCCGGCGGCGCGGAGAGCATGAGCCAGGCCGAGTTCTACGCCCCCTCGCTGCGCTGGGGGGTCAAGGGCGGGGCGGTGGCGCTCGAGGACCGGCTCGCCCGTCCCCGCGTGACGGCCGGAGGCCTCCACCACCTGGTGCCGGGCGGGATGATCGAAACCGCCGAGAACCTCCGTCGCCGCTACGACATCGAGCGGGGCGAGCAGGACGAGTTCGCGCTGCGCTCCCACACGCTGGCGGTGGCCGCCCAGCAGGAGGGGATCTTCGCCGAGGAGATCGTGCCGGTCGAGGTCCCCTCCCGGGACGGGCCGCGCGTGGTCGACCGCGACGAGCACCCCCGCGCGGACACCTCGCTGGAGAAGCTCTCCAGGCTGCGCCCGCTGATGGGAAAGAGCGACCCCGAGGCGACCGTCACCGCCGGCAACTCCAGCGGCCAGAACGACGGCGCGGCGGTGTGCATCGTCACCCACCCCGATCGTGCCGCCGAGCTCGGCCTGCAGCCGTTCGCGAGGCTCGTGAGCTGGGCGGTGGCCGGGGTGCCCCCGGAGACGATGGGGATCGGCCCCGTCCCGGCGACCGAGCGCGCGCTCTCGCGGGCCGGCCTGACGATGGACGACATGGACCTGATCGAGCTCAACGAGGCGTTCGCGGCCCAGGCGCTGGCGGTGTTGCGCGAGTGGGGCCTGCCGGACGGCTTGGAGCGCCTCAACGTGCACGGCTCGGGGATCTCGCTCGGGCACCCGATCGGGGCCACCGGGGGACGCATCCTCTGCACGCTGCTGCGCGAGCTGCGCCGCCGTGGAGGCCGCTACGGGCTCGAGACGATGTGCATCGGTGGCGGTCAGGGGATGAGTGCGATCTTCGAGAACATCCCGGTCTGATGGCTGCGGAGCTCGACGTGGTGGTGTTCGGTGCCGGAGGGGTGACCGGCCGCAACGTCGCCGCCTACCTGGCGGACCGGGCGGGGGAGGGCGAGCTCGGCTGGGCGGCGGCGGGACGCGACCCGGGCAAGGTCGAGGGTGTGCTCGCCGAGCTCGGGGTGCGGGCGCCGGAGATCCTCACCGCCGACGTGTCCGATCCCGCCGGCCTCGAGGCGATGGCCTCCCGGGCCCGCGTGGTGCTCGATCTCGTCGGCCCCTACACCCGCTACGGGCGTCCCGTGATCGACGCCTGCCTGGCGGGCGGCGCCCACTATGCGGACCTCACCGGCGAGCTCCCGTTCGTGCGCGGGATCATCGACGCCCACCACGAGGCGGCGTCCCGGGCCGGGCTCAAGCTGGTCCAGGTGTGCGGCTTCGAGGCGCTCCCGGCGGACCTGCTGGTGGCGGAGCTGGCCGAGCTCGCGGCAAGCGACTCCGGGGACGTCCTGCGCAGCGTCGACCTGGAGGTCGAGATGACCCCCCCGCCGGGCCGCCCGCACGCCTCCGACATGGTCTCGGGCGGCACCTTCCAGAGCATGGCCACCCTCACCGGGGAGCAGAACGCGCCGCTGGCCCTCGACCCGGCCGTGCTGATCCCCGACGAGGCGGCGGCCGCGAGCGTGCGCGTGCGCAGCCCGATCGGGCTCGCCCCGCGACGCGGGGGCGACGGCGCGGTGATCGCCCCGATGGCGCCCGCCCCGTTCATCAACCCCGGCGTCATCCACCGCAGCGCGCTGCTGCGGGCCCAGGCGCGGTCCGAGACCTTCGAGCCGTTCCGCTACCGCGAGGGGATCGCCATCTCCGGCCGCCCGCTGACGCTGCCCGCACGGTGGCTGGCCGGGGCCGCGATCGGCGCGACGATGGCGGGACTGAGCGCGATCGCCCGCTCCGGTCCGGCGGTCCGGCGGCCGCTGGCGGAGATGATGTCGCGGTTCGGGCCGGGTTCGGGGTTCGGGCCGACGGGCTCACGGCTGGAGCGCTGGCATTGGCGCATGACCGCCACCGGGCTGACACGCGCAGGACGGCAGCTGCACGCGGTCCTCGACGCCGACGGCCATCCCGGGTACCTGGCCACGGCCCGTCTGCTCGGAGAGGCGGGGATCCTGCTCTCCGAGGACGGTGCCACCCCGGCCGTCGGCGGCTGCCTGACCCCCGCGGCCGCCCTGGGGACGCAGTGCCTGGAGCGCTTCGCCCGCGCCGGCCTGCGCTTCTCGAGCGGCCTCGGCGCGGCGGCCGCGGTCTAGGCCGGGGACACGGGCTGGTCGGCCTGGGCGAGCATCGGCCAGCCGTCGCTGTCGAAGGTCGTCCAGCCGTAACCCGCCTGGCCCTGCACGCGCACGCAGCGGAGCTCCCAGTCGGAGCTCGGCGCCCTGATCGGCACCGCCACGATCGGCTCGGTGCGTACCTCGAACGGGAGGCTCACCGGACGGGTCGTGCGGGTACCCCGCAGGCAGGCGGTCCACAGTTCGGGGTAGCGCACGTGGAGCAGCTCGGCCACACCGATCGTCTCGTCTTCGAACAGCACCTCCGGGTGCTGGCCCTCGCGCCCCCAGCCGCTCTCGGGGGCGGCGTACACGAGGTATCCGGCCAACGACTCGTGGAGCGCCGTGAACAGCGCCAGCTTGAGCGCGTCCCACAGCGATTCGTAGAGCTTCTCGACCCCGCACAGCTGGGTCTCGAAGCAGACTTCCGCCTCCTCGCCGGTCCGCCCGAGCACGTCCACGCGCCCGAGCCAGCCGGCCCAGCAGTCCTTGACCCCCGCCGGAAGGGGCCCGTCGACGATCGCAACCGATCCCAGCTGCGCCTGCAGCGCGTTGCACACCGCACGCTGCAGGTCGCCCGGGCGCACGCCCGAGGAGCCCTCCGCGAGCGCCCATCCGGGCACCGAGGACATGATCTGCTGAAGCTCCCCGGCGACCGCTGGGAGCGCACGCCTGATCGTCGCGTCCATCTCGGCAGAGCTCATCTCAACCCCGATGCGAAGCCATCCTAACCAGGGATGCGGCGACCCGGCGCGTCCCCGCCGGCACCTGCCGATAATGCGCTGCGGATGCAAGTGCCCCCCGTGAAGGCCCGCCGGGCGCCGCTGCTCGTGCTCGTCCTGGTGCTGGCGCTCGTGCTGGCGGCCGTTCCGGCGCAGGCGGGCACCGGTGCCGCGAGCGCGCCTTCCTCCGCGGCGCCCCACGGGGCGGCCGCCAAGCACCGCCGGCGCAAGCCCGGGCCGCCGCTGACGAGCGTCTCGATCGAACGCACCTTTCCCGGGGAACCGGTCCCGAACGGGTTCATCGGGCTGTCCTTCGAGGTCGGGAACCTCGCCCAGCTCGCGGGCTACGCCGACAGCGGCGACCTCGTCACGCTGCTGCGCTCGCTCGGCCCCGGGGTGCTGCGGTTCGGCGGC
Source organism: Solirubrobacteraceae bacterium (assembly GCA_035506775.1). Lineage (GTDB taxonomy): Bacteria > Actinomycetota > Thermoleophilia > Solirubrobacterales > Solirubrobacteraceae > Palsa-744. The sequence goes on from DATJOU010000259.1 coordinate 4,305, forward strand.
GTGACGGCCGACAAAAACGTCGCCTGGGTCGACGCCCGCACGCCCCGTCCCGCCTGGGCGACGGCGGTGATCGACGAAGCCGACCTGCGCGCGTTGGGCCAGCTCGCGGCCCGCAGCGGCTGGCACGTGCTGCTGACGCTCAACCTCGGCCACTTCGAACCGGAAGCGGCGGCCCGCGAGGCGGCGGCGGCCAGGGCCGCCCTCGGGCCGTGGCTCGAGGGGCTCGAGCTCGGCAACGAGCCCAACGCCTATGGCCGTCAGGGCCTGCGTGAAGAACCCTGGTCGTTCCTCCAGTACGACGCCCAGGTGGCGATCTACCGGGCCGCCATCGAAGCGCTCGCCCCGGGCGTGCCGATCGCCGGGCCCGACGTCTCCGGCTCGAGCGCGTTCGAAACCTGGGGCCTCGGTGAGGTCGTCAACCAGCCCCCGGTGCTGCTGACCGGACACCACTATCCGCTCAGCTGCCAGGGCCCTCCCGCGCCCACGATCACCCAGCTGCTGAGCCCCCAGATCCGGGCCCTGGAGGTGATCTCGCTGGAACGCTACCTGTCGATCGCCCAGGCGGGTGGGATCCCCTTCCGGCTCGACGAGGCCAACTCCGTGTCCTGCGGCGGGGTGGCGGGGATCAGCAACACCTTCGCCGGTGCCCTGTGGGCCGCCGCCTACGTGAGCGAGGCGATGAGCATCGGGATCGACGGCATCAACCTCCACGGCAACCCGGACAACTGCCTCGGCTACACCCCGCTGTGCGCCCCCAACCAGCAGGCGATCGAAAGCGGCGCCCTGGTGGCGCAGCCGGAGTGGTACGCGCTGCTGATGCTCAAGGGGCTGATCGGCGACCGCCCGCTCGTGACCACGCTCGGGACCCTCCACGGACACAACCTCCAGGTCACCACCTTCCTCGCCCCGAACGGGACGCTCCAGGCCGTGGTCGTCGACGACGATCCGCCCGGCAGCTCCAGGGCATACCTGCGCCTGGAGGTCGGCAAAGGCTACCGCTACGCACGACTGCTCCCGCTCACGGCACCCGCCCCCACCTCGTTGTCGGGGGTGCGCCTCGCCGGCTCGGCGGTCGCCGCCGCCGGCACCTGGGGGGCTCCCGCGAAGCTCCAGGGGGTGAGCGCGAAGGGCGGGGCGATCACGCTCGCGGTCGGCCCCAGCCGTGCGTTGCTGCTGTCGATCGAACAGTGATCCGAGCCGGCGCGAGGAGCGGCCGGGGCTGCGATCCTGCTCTCAGGTCTTCCAAGCACGCGCCCGCGCGCTCTACAGTGGGGCGTGAGGGTAGTCGAGGGAGGGTAGGACCGAGCTCGTGAAACATCCGGCCCGAAGCGGGCTTGCAATGCTCCTGTGCGCTCTGCTCGGGCTCGCCGTGTGGGCGAGCGCGGCGGTGGCCTCCGCCGGCGCCTCGAGCACCGCGCCGCAGACGCGCTACGCGAAGGTGCGCAGGGTCTGCCGAGCTCCCGGGCCGGGCCGGGCCGGCTGCCTGGCGCTGAAGCTGAAGGCGGCCCGCGCGGGCTCGCCGGGGGCGCTCCCGTACGTGGTGGCGGCCGGGGCCCGCTCCAAGGGGCCCGCCGGGGGCCTCACGCCGGCCGACATCGCCAGCGCCTACTCGTTCTCGCCCACCGCCACGGGGGGCGGCCAGACGGTGGCGATCGTGGACGCCTACGACGATCCGAAGATCGAAAAAGACCTAGCCAGCTTCGACGGCAACTACGGCCTGCCGGCCTGCACCACCGAAAACGGCTGCTTCGAGAAGGTCGGCCAGACGGGTAGCTCCAGCTCGCTCCCGACCCCCGACACCACCGGCTGGTCGATCGAGATCAGCCTCGACGTGGAGATGGTCCACAGCGTATGTGAGAGCTGCAGGATCCTGCTCGTGGAGGCCAACTCCGAAGACAACGCCGACCTGGCCGCGGCCGTCAACGAGGCCGTCGCGCTGGGGGCCGACGAGGTCTCCAACTCCTACGGCTCCCCGGAGTCCGAAGAAGAAGGGTCCACCTACGCCCCCGACTACGACCACCCCGGTGTGGTGGTGACCGCCTCCTCCGGGGACGAAGGCTACTTCGACTGGGACGACGTGGAGGAACTCGAACCCGCGCCCGGCCAGCCGGACGGGCCCGCCAGCTACCCGACGGTGGTGTCCGTCGGGGGCACGTCGCTGAAGCTGTCCGGGAAAGGGCTGCGCAAGAGCGAGACCGTGTGGAACGACAGCGGCCCGCCGAACGCGAACGGATCCTTCAAACACCTCAAACAGTTCTCCGCCGGCGGTGGCGGCTGCAGCACGCTGTTCACGGCCCCCTCCTGGCAGCAGCAGGCCGCCGGCTGGGCGGCGACGGGCTGCGGCACCCACAGGCTCTCGGCCGACGTGTCCGCGGTGGCCGACCCCTACACCGGCTTCGACATCTACAGCAGCTACCGCTACGAACAGTTCGCCGAAACCGGCTGGATGACGATCGGAGGAACCTCGGTGTCCTCGCCCCTGATCAGCGCCATGTTCGCGCTCGCGGGCGGAAGCCATGGGGTCAGCTACCCCGCCGAGACCCTGTATCAGCACCTCGGCGACTCGGGGGATCTGTTCGACGTCACCCAGGGCGGGAACGGGTACTGCGACGGCGAGCCCGACGCGCAGTGTGGTGAGCCGGCCGCCAACGATGAACTCGGCGACGTCGACTGCCTGGAAACGACGGCCTGCGACGCTGCCCCCGGCTACGACGGACCCTCGGGCGTGGGCGCCCCGATCGGGTTGGTGGCGCTCGGCGGGCCGGCCCCCGAGGTCCCGCCCACGGTGCTCACCGAGAAGGCCACCGAAGTGAGCGGCGGAGACGCCGTCCTGAACGCGACCGTCGACCCCAACGGCTCCGAAGTGACCTCCTGCGCCTTCGAATACGGGCCCGGCACGACCATCGACCAGAGCGTGGCCTGCTCGCCCTCGCCCGGGTCGGGCGACGAAGCCGTCGCCGTCACCGCACACCTCACCGGCCTCACGCGGGGCAGCGTCTACCGCTTCCGCATCAACGCCGGCAACGGCGGCGGGACGAGCACCGGCAAGACCAAGAAGCTCAGAGCCCACTGAGGGAGCGCACGGCGATGCGGCTGCCACGGCTGGGCAGGCGGGCTCCGCGGGAACCCCAGGTCGCGATCGCCGACCCGCGTTTCGAGGACTGGGAGACGATCACCACCTTCGAGGACCGCGAGACGGCCCTCGCGTGGCGCGATCAGCTGCGCACGCTCGGCGTCCAGGCCGCCGCCGTCGCCGACCACCCGCTCGATCCCCACGGCCGCGGAGACATCTACCTGGTGGTCCCCCCCGGCGAGTGGTCCCGTGCCAACGAGATCGTCGAACAGCTCGACTGAGCCGCCCGGCTCAGGCCACCGTCTCGCCGCTGGCGAGCCGCTGCGCCGCCCCTGGATCGTGGGAGGGGAGGAAGATCGTCGGGTGGCCGGCGCAGTGCTCGAGGATCAGCTCGAGGGTGGCCCGGTGCACGGCGGGGTCGGGCCCGATCGCGTCCGCGCGCAGCGCGTGGAGCTGCTCGAGCGTGTCGGTCACGTCACCGGCGAGCATCACGTGGCGGTCCTGGTCGTCGACGCAGATGACCGAGATGTGGCCGGGGGTGTGGCCCGGCGTGGGAACGGCCACGATGCGCCCGTCGGCGCTCAGCCGGCGGCTGGCTCCGAAGGCGCCGAAGGGCCCGTCGGCGAGCGTCACCGCCCGCGGGGCGAACCCCGGGGGCAGCGGCTGGCGCAGCACCCGCCTCATCACCCGTGGGAACGGCTCCCCGAGGAAGCTCAGCTCGGCCTGGTTGATCGACACGGGGGCCGCGACGTGGACGAGCCCGTCCACGTGGTCGCCGTGATGGTGGGTGAGGACCACCTCGGAGATCGCCCCGGGCTCGATCCCGGCCCCCGCGAGGGCCGCCGGGAGCTCCTCGGAGGCGCTCACCTGAAAGCGGGCGAAGGGCACGTTGCGCACCCGCGCGGTCTCACCCGAGTCCACGAGCAGCACGCGACCCTCGTGCTCGATCGCCCAGCAGTGGATCGGCAGCGGCTCCGACCACGGTCCCGGCAGGAACAGGTCCAGCTGGCGGCGCACGCCCCGGCTCGGGAACAGGAACGAGTGCTTGACCCTCACGCTCCCGGTTGTGAGCGGATGGATGACCATCGGCGAGCCGAGGCTACCGGGTCTGGGATCGTGCTGAAATGGACATGTCGCTGATGGCAGTCGGGGGCGGGACACTCGAGCAGCTGGCACCGCGGTATCTGGACGAGCTCGCGGGCCGCTACGACGCGGCCACGTTCGAGCCCGAGGGCCGGCGCGCGCGGGTGCGACTCGGTGTCGAGCGGGTGGGGGAGTGGGACGTCGTGCTCGAGGACGGCCGGGCCCGGATCTCCCCGCCGCGGGGCGCGGCCGACGCCCTGATCCACGCCGGGCCGGCGACCTGGGAGCTGATCGCCTCCGACCCGGGGCGGGGGATCGGGGAGTTCCGGGCCGGGCGTCTGTCGGTGCGGCGCAACATGCACCTGGGGATCGGGTTCCTGGCCGCCACCAGCGCTCGCACCGGGGCCTCACGACTGCGCTTCGAGATGGTCCGCACCCGCGGTGCGCGCATCTCCACGATCCAGGCCGGCAGCGGGGAGCCGCTGATCGCGATCCACGGCCTCGGCGGGACCAAGGGCTCGTTCCTGCCGACGGTGGCCGAACTGGGCCCCCACTACCGCGTGATCGCCGCCGACCTTCCCGGCTTCGGGGACTCCTCCAAGCCGCTGCGTGG
>DATJOU010000260.1:0-2072 GCA_035506775.1 Solirubrobacteraceae bacterium
GGTCCTCGGCTACCTGTGGTCACTCGTGCGGCCGCTGCTGTTCTTCGGGGTGATCTACGTCGTGTTCACGAAGGTCTTCCACGCTGGCAAGGGCATCCCCCACTACGCCGTGTACCTGCTGGCGGGGATCATCCTGTGGACCTTCTTCCTGGAAACCACACAGTCGTCGGTCCAGTGCCTGATCGCCCGCGAGGGGCTGCTGCGCAAGATCCGCTTCCCGCGCCTGGTTATCCCCTTGGCGGTGGCGCTGACAGCGCTGTTCAACCTCGCCACCAACTCGATCGCGGTGCTCGCGTTCGCGATCTACGAAGGCATCTCACCGCAGCTCAGCTGGCTCCAGGTACCGCTGCTGGTGCTGCTGATGGCCATGTTCGCGGTCGGCATCGGAATGCTGCTCTCGGCGCTGTTCGTGCGGTTCCGCGACATCCAGCCGATCTGGGAAGTGGTCGCGCAGATCCTCTTCTACGGCTCTCCGATCATCTACACGGCGTCGAAGTACCCGGAATCGAAAGTGCGCATCCTGATGTGCAACCCGATCGCCGCGATCATGACCCAGATGGGACACGCCTTCGTCGACCCGTCGTTGAAAAACGCCGCCGTCTACATCGGCGGGGCGGTGCGACTGCTGATCCCGCTGGGGATCATCGGCATCCTGTTCGCGCTCGGGCTGTGGTTCTTCAACCGCGAGGCACCGCTGATCTCAGAGCGTCTTTAGCGGCGGACGGGTGCCGGTGGAGCGCCCGCGCCGCTCAAGCGTGCCCACACTACCCGCCCGGCTTACGCAGCTCCAAGCACGCCACCGCCCGCGCCGCCACGGCCCGGTCGGGGTCGGGGCCGTTGGAGCTGAAGTGGTCGCGGTAGCGCAGCCCGGCTGCGTCCTCGGCGCTGGCGTGGTGCCAGCCCTCGAGGTCGTAGCGGAAGTACGTGCGGGTCACGGCCTCGGGTTCGAAGGCGGCGACGAGCCCCTCCAGGCTGTCGGCCGAGAACACGCGCAGCCAGCCAAAGTCCTCGGGGGCGCCGTAGGGGACGCTGACGAACAGGGTCCCCCCGGGCTTCAGCACGCGGCGCAGCTCCCGCATCGCGCTCGCCAGCTCGGCGTCGGGATCCTGTGAGCGCCCGGCGCCGGCCCCGTAGTAGGAGTTGTCCATGCCGACGTGCTCGAGTGTCGAGAGCGACACCACGCGGTCGTATGTCTCGTCGCGCAGCGGCAGGCGGCGCAGGTCGGCGAACAGGTAGGAGACGTCGAGGAACGGGTAGGCCTCCTCCTCGGGGGCGAGCGTCACCACGTGCAGCGTGTCCACCCTCGGCCTGACGCGCACGAGCGTGTGGGGGTGGTTCAGGGTCGAGCCGGCGTCGAGCAGCGAGCCCGACAGGTCGCGTGTGAACAGCCACGGAAATTCGACCACCCGCTCGTCGTAGCCGACGCCGAAGTCGGCCGGCAGGGGCTCCCCGCCGCGGAAGCGGTCCAGGATGCGGGCGTCGTCGAGCGAGCGGATGACGAACTCGCGGTGGGCCTCGACGTAACCCTCGCTCCAGGCCTCCGCGGGTGCCCGCGGCAGGGGCCCCTCGGCGAGGATCTGCTGCTCGGGCAGCTCGCTGCCGGCGACCCCGAAGGAGTCGAAGAAGCGGACCGCGCGGCCCGTGTCGAAGCGCAGCTCGTCGACCTGCTCGACCAGGTCCTCGGTGCGGGGAGTCAGCTGGTCCAGGCGCAGGTGCGCGCCGGCCAGCCCGTCGCTGATCGCAGCGATCGACCGCACGAGCTCCTCGTCGATCATCCGCTGGTGGACGGTGAAGGGCTTGATCAGCCGCAGCACGAGCCGCCTAGCGGCCCGCTGGAGGCCGCCGAAGCGGCTCTGCCCCGGGATCGACGGGCCGGTGCGGATGCGGGCGCTGGCCCTCCCGAGTTCGCCGCTCACGAGCGCCCCGGCCGGCCCCGCGATCCCCTTGCGGGAGCGCTCGATGCGGGTCAGCCGCTCGGCAGCGGCGCGCCCGACGGCCTCGCGCGAATGCGACGCGCGCAGCTCCACCTGGCCTCTCTGGGCGCGGCGGTTGGCCGCGGCCGGGTCGGCGAA
>DATJOU010000261.1:0-7081 GCA_035506775.1 Solirubrobacteraceae bacterium
ATCGGCGAGCCAGCACCCGCTTGGAGATGCTGCGACCGCCCGAAAACGGCCAGTCACGACGCGTATCGGCCGCGACGCCCGCGGCTTGAGCGTTGGAGTGGACCTGACGTCCACCCCACGGGCGGCGGGTACCGATCAGGACCGCGATCAGGACGAGGTCGGGGACCCCGGTGGGCCGGCGCCCGCCGTCGCCCGGGCGAGCAGGGACCACAGGAGCCGCTGCTCGGTCCGGGCGGGGACGCGATGCCCGAAGCCGACGGCCCGCAATTCGACTTCCGACGGTCCGGTGACGAAGGCGAAGATGTCCCGGTAGACGTGGAAGAACACCGCGCCGGAGCGGTGTAGCCGCGTTTCGTCGATGTTGATCACGAAGCCGCGGCTGACACCTGGGAGGGGAATGGGGGCGGTCGCGAGCGTGAAGGGCCCGATCTGCATCTTCCCGTGGCGTTCCAGGTCGATCTTCCTGTTCACGGCCCGGATTGCCGCGACAAGGCACGCCTCACCGTGAGGGGTCTGGGACCTGTCCGTGTTGAACCCCGCGTCGCTTGCCGTCGGCCAGATCTCGACGGTCGATGTGAAGAACTCCGAATGGAGACCACGCCCGCCGGAGAATTCCGGCGACGCGACCTTCGCCACCCGCAGCGAAGGACTCAGAACTCCGGTGCAGCGATCCTGGGCGAGGTCGATCGGTCCGGGCGCCGGGGGTTCGTGTTCGGCCCCGATGGCGACGAACCCGGGCAGGTCCTGGGAGCTCAGGTTGACCGCCCGAGCGAACGTGAGAGCCCGGCTCCTGGCGAGCGCCCGTGCACCGACCCGCGGTCCCGGGGTCGTGGATCCACATCCGGCGAGAAGGGCGCTCAGGAGCACGATCCCAGCACGACACCGACGAGTGCTCATGCGGGCAATATCGGCATCGAAAGCGGCCACTGAAGGCCCCGGAAGTCAGGTCACGGACGCGTCGCCCGACCTCGCCTCCCGTGCCGCGCGGAGTGAGGAGCGGGACAGGGTGAGCTGCTCCTCGAGCTTGTCGGGGGCGACCGGGCGGGAGAAGAGGTAGCCCTGGCCGTAGTCGCAGTTCTGACGGAGGACCGCTTCGAGCTGGTCCTGCTCCTCGATGCCCTCGGCGATGGTCGCGAGGCGCAAGCTCGCTCCGAGCTGCACCAGCGTGCGGACGAGCGTGCAGGCGTCCTGCGAGCGGCCGGCGGCCTTTACGAAGGAGCGGTCGATCTTGACCAGGTCGGCGGGAAAGCGGTGCAGGTAGGCCAGTGAGCTGTAGCCGGTGCCGAAATCGTCGATTGCGATCTTGACCCCGAGCTCCTTGAGAGCGTGCATGCGCCGTGCGCTCGCCGCCGGGTCGCGCATCAGCGTGGTCTCGGTGACCTCGAGCCACAACCTCTCCGGGTTCAGCCCGCTCTCGTCGAGGGCGTCGCGGACGTCCTCGAGCAGCTGGTCCCCGTCGAGCTGCCGGGCGGCCACGTTGACGGCGATGCTGAGCCGGTGGCCGGCGTCGTTCCAGCGCGCCGCCTGGCGGCAGGCCTCGTCCAGAACCCAACGCCCGATCGGGACGATGACCCCGTTCTTCTCGGCGAGCGGGATGAAGGCGCCCGGCGGCAGCTCGCCGCGATCCGGATGCTGCCAGCGGATCAGCGCCTCGACACCGATGATCGCGCGGGAGTGCAGGGCGATCATCGGTTGGTAGGCGAGCATGAACTCGCCTCGCCCGAGCGCTGCGCCGAGGTCCGTCTCGAGCGTGGAGACGCCCTGGTCGGGGGTTCGCATCTCGCTCTGCAGGCTCACGCAGCGGTCGTCCCCGGCCCGCTGGGCTTCATCCAACGCCACGTCGGCGTCGCGCAGCATCCGCCGCGCGCAGTCGAGCAGCTGCTCCGCCCGGTCCAGCGCAGGCAAACCGCCGGGCGGCCCGGTGAGCGTGTCGTGCGTCGCTCCCATCGGTGCTTTCCACGGAGGTTCCCCGCCCGCGCGTGCGGGCCGACGGGGCTCGACGAATGGATGAGCCCTCCGGCCGGTGGTGGGACGGGTGCCGGCGGCCGGCCGGTGGTGGGGACCTACCCCGCCTCGGGGATCGCCGGAGGCGTGGCGTAGATCGACTGCAGCTGCTGATAGGCCACCAGGCCCTCGGGGCCGAGCTCGCGGCCGAGGCCGCTCGCCTTGACCCCCCCGAACGGGGCGGCCGGGTCGATCATGTAGTGGTTGATGCCGATGGTCCCGGTCTGCACGCGCCTGGCGAGCCTCTCGGCCCGCTCCTGGTCAGCCGTCCAGACGCTGCCCCCGAGGCCGAATTCGGAGTCGTTGGCGATCGCCACGGCCTCGTCATCGTCGCCGTAGGGGATCACCGCGAGCACCGGTCCGAAGATCTCCTCGCGGGCGATCGTGTGCCCGTTGTCGACGTCGGCGAAGATCGTCGGCTCGACGAAGAAGCCGCGTTCCTGATCGCCCGGACGACCGCCCCCGGCGGTCACGCGGGCGCCCTCGGCGCGGCCCTTCTCGATGTAGCCCTCGATCCGCTCCCGCTGCCGGGCGCTCACGACGGGCCCGACCTGCGTGGCCGGGTCGAGCGAGTCGCCGACGACGAGCGCCTCGGCGAGCCCGCTGAAGATCGCGACCACCTCGTCGTAGCGAGAGCGGGGGGCGAGCACGCGGGTGCAGTTCACGCACGTCTGCCCGTTGTTCAGCAGCGTCGCCGCGAACAGCGCTTCGGCCGCTTCGGACAGATCGGCGTCGTCGAGCACGATCGCCGCCGACTTGCCTCCCAGCTCGAGCGTGACGGGCCGCAGCAGCTCACCGCAGCGGCGGGCGATGATGCGCCCGGCGGCGCTCGAGCCGGTGAAGGCGACCTTGTCCACGTCGGGGTGTTCGACCAGGTAGGAACTCACCTCGCGGTCGGCGGGCACGATGTTGACGACCCCCGGGGGGAGACCGGCCTCGGCGACCGCGTCGGCGAGCAGCAGCGCGTCGAGGACCGTCTCGGGGCTCGGCTTGAGCACCACCGTGCAGCCCGTCGCGAGTGCGGGCGCGAGCTTGAACATGGTGAGCGTCTGGGGGTAGTTCCACGGCACGATCGCCGCGACCACGCCGACCGGCTTGCGTACCACGTGGACCGTCCCCCCGAGCAGCCCCTGGCGGTCCTCCTCGACCGGGGTCGCCCGGATCAGGGCCGCGTAGTACTGCGCCAGCAGCGCCGGGAACACGGCCTCCACTTCGAGCGCGAACGAGATCGGCATGCCGTTCTGGAGCGAGACCCGCTGTGCGATCTCCTGGCCCCGGCCGGCGAGCGCCATCGCGAGCCGCTCGAGCGCCTGCGCGCGCTCCTCGGCGGGCCACCGCGACCAGCCGGTTGGATCGTCGAATGCCGCCCGGGCGGCGGCCACGGCTGCGTCCACGTCGGCACGGGACGCTTCCGGCACCGAACCGAGCGGCTCCTCGGTACTCGCCGAGACCACGGAGATCCGCTCCGAGCCCTGCGGCTTGACCCACTCACCTCCGATGAACAGCTCGTCGCTGACGATGGTCGTCTCGGTGCTCATGTCGGGTCCCCCGGGTGTCGTGATGTCGTGGATCGCGTTGGTCGTTTCAGCCTACTCCTCGGGCCCGGTAGGCGGGGGTCGGGCTCGTGGACGGGGGGCCTGATGTGCCGAGGCCCGCGTAGAGAGCCCGCGGGCGGGTAACCGATAGGTATGAGGCTGAGGACGAGACGTATCGGGACGAGAGGGTCCGGCGGCGGAGGAGCCGGCGGTGAACCGCGGGAGAGGACGGCCGCACAGGGGCCGCCCGCGGTTCACACCTCCGCCGCACCGGCCGCTGGGACCGCGGCGACGACCTCGCGCACGGGCGGGGCGGGAGCGGCGGCGATCGGGACCGTCGGTGCCGGCGTGGTCCTGCTCGCTCTGCTGGTGATCACGGCCAGCGTGTTGATCGCACTGCTGATCGCGCTGGCGATCCTGCTGGCGGACGTGGGTGCCAACCCGAGCAACGGGGTGGTGAAAGGGCTGCATGAAAGCGCCAACTTCTTCGCCGGCTCCTTCACGGGGATGCTCGGCTTCAGCGGTCACCCCAAGCAGGCGATCTCGGTGAACTGGGGCATCGCGGCGGTCGTGTACCTGATCGTGGGGGCGATCGTCGCCCGCGCGATCTACGTCGCCGGCCGCGGAGGGGTTCACCTCGGCGAGCGCCGCCGCGCGTCGGCCGCCAACTACTGAGCGCCGGGTGAGCTCTCCGGTGAGCAAGCGGATGACAGCCGTGAAGGCGTCGCTGGCACTGTCGGCGGCGGTGGTCGCGGCGTGGCTTCCGTGCTCGGCTTCGGCGGCGTTGAGCGTGTCGAAGTGGGAAGCGGGCACCTGCCGGGAAGTGAACTGCGAAGACTCCGGCCCGACCTCCCGCTTCTACACGCAGGCCGCGGGTCACCCCGACTTCGGGATCACCGACTTCCGTTTCGCGACCCGCAAAGTGGGGGTCGAACACGAAGAACCGCTCGGCAAAGTCAAGGACGTACGCGTCGACCTTCCGCCCGGCCTGGCGGTGAACCCCGAAGCCACCGAACAGTGCACCGAAGCGCAGCTCGACGCGTTCAACTGCCCTGCCGGGAGCCAGGTCGGCGAAGACGAAGCGGTCGGCACCGCGAGCGTGCTCGAACTGCTGCACGTCGGCCTCACCGTGACCGAACACTTCCCCGTCTACGACATGCAGCGCAAGCCCGGCCAGCCGGCCCGCTTCGGCGTGGAAGTCAACAGCCCCAAGCTCGAACTGCTCGCCACCCTCGGACACGACCTGCGCGGCCAGATCTACCTCGAAGGCGGGCTCAGCTGGGAGCACGAACCGGAAACGAGCGAAAGCAGCGGCGTTCCCACCGGCGACTACCACGAGTACTTCGAGATCCGGGACATCCCCACGCAGCCCGAAGTGATCGAGTCCAAGCTGATCTTCTGGGGCATACCGGAGGAACACACCCACGTCGGGCCCCCGGCCGCCTTCATCACGTTGCCGAGCACCTGCACGAGCAAGCCGATCACCTACCTGCACGTCGACTCATACGAAGCTCCCGGGGCGTTCATCCCGGACAGCAACGAAACGCCGGTCACCGCGACCGGCTGCGACCAGCTGGCGTTCAACCCGTCGCTGTCCCTGACCGGGGAAGACTCCGCCTCCGACCAGCCCGACGGGGTGAGCGCCGACCTGCACATCCCCCAGCTCACCCACGAACCGTCGAAGCCCGACTCGCCGGACGCGCAGAGCGCGCAGGTCACGCTCCCCGAAGGCCTCACGCTCAACCCCTCCGGGGCGCACGAACTGGTGGCCTGCAGCGACGCCCAGTACGCGGAAGGCAACTGCCCGGCGGGCTCGAACGTCGGCTCGGTGGTCGTGAACGCGCCGGGCATACCCAACGGCTCGCTCACCGGAGGCGTCTACGTGGGTGCCCCCGAAGCGGGGGCGGGACCGGAATCGGGCGGCGAGTACCGGCTGTTCGTGATCGCCTCCGCCCCTCAGTACGGGGTCGCGTTGCGCCGCGAAGGGCGGGTGATCGCAAACGCCCACACCGGCCGCCTGAGCGCCGTCTTCTCCGGCCTGCCGCAGGTCCCGTTCGAAGACTTCATCGTCCACCTGCGCGGCGGTCCTCGCGCCCCGCTGGCCAACCCGCTGTCGTGCGGCTCGGCCACCCCGGCCGCCACGGTGCTGCCGTACACCGGCGAGGCCGGCTCCGCGGCGGCCCCGAGCGGCTTCTCCGTGAGCGGGTGCGCCCCACAGCTGCCGTTCTCGCTGGTGCAGACGCTCGTCCACGAAGACCCGCACGCGGGGGCCTACAGCCCGTTCACGTTCGACCTCGGGCGAGCCGACGGCCAGCAGTACGTCTCCCACCTCACCACCACCCTGCCGCCCGGTCTGGTGGGAGCGATCCCCTCCGTACCCCTGTGCAACGCGGCGGCCGCAGAAGCGGGAACCTGTCCCGCCGCCAGCCAGATCGGCACCGCCACGGTGGCCGCCGGAGCGGGCAGCGAACCGTACTCGTTCGCCGGTCAGGTCTACCTGACCGGGGTGTACGCCGGTGCCCCCTACGGGCTGTCGGTGGTCGTCCCCGCCGTCGCCGGTCCCTACGACCTCGGCGACGTCGTCACCAGGGCCGCGATCTCCGTCGGCCTCTACAGCGGCCGCATCACCGTGGACAGCACGCTCCCGACCGTCGTGGGCGGCGTACCGCTGCGGCTGAAGAGCCTGAACGTGAACATCGATCGACCGCACTTCGCGTCGAACCCGACGAGCTGCTCGGCGCTCTCCACCGAATCGCTGCTGGTCTCGACCTTCGGGGGACAGGATTTCCTCTCGAGCCCCTTCCAGGCAGCCGACTGCGGCGCGCTCGCGTTCAAGCCGCAGGTGCACGTGGGCACGGGCGCCAAGACCTCGAAAGCAGGCGGCGCGAGCATTCAGGTGAACGTCACCCAACCCACCGGCGAGGCGAACATCCGCGAGCTCCAGGTGCAGCTGCCCTCGCGACTGGTGGCCCGCGACTCCACGCTCCAGAAAGCCTGCCTGGCCGCCACCTTCGAAAGCGGCACCCCGCCCGGCGGGTGCCAGCCGGGTGCCCGCGTCGGCACGGTGACGGTGAAGACACCGGTGCTGCCGGCGCCGCTCACCGGCACCGCCTGGCTGGTCTCCCACGGAGGAGCGCAGTTCCCCGACCTCGACCTCGTGCTCACGGGTGACGACCTCGAGGTGGTGCTGGTCGGTCACACCCACATCGCCCGCTCGAGCATCACCACCTCGACCTTCGAAAACCTTCCCGACGTGCCCGGGGGCACCGGCGCGGTGATCGTGAAGTCGCCTTCCCCGCGCACCCGCCTGCGGATCACCTTGGCGCCCGGCACGGCGATGCTCACACGTCCCGCTTTCGGGGCCCATAGACGCAGCTTCAGGTGTCCCCGGCGGAGCTTGTGTGACAGGAGCAGCAGCGGGCAGTCAGTGACGGCGACCTTGGTGGTGGGCGTGAGCTTCGCGCCGCTCTGGGCGACGAGGGTGGTGGGGGCCAGCAGCCGGGTGCCGCACAGCCGGCCGTTGGGGGCGAGCGCCGAGTTGG
>DATJOU010000262.1:0-2810 GCA_035506775.1 Solirubrobacteraceae bacterium
GCACCCGTGTGAGGAGTTGAAGCCGAAGTGGGAGAGCACCCCCCGCTCGTAGGAGCTCATCCATTCGATCGTGGCCGGGCGGGCCACGTTCGCCCCCGAGACCAGCAGGTCGACTTCCCCGCCCACGCCGCTGGTGTGCTCGAGCGTCCGCAGCGCCTGCAGCGAGGCGAGGTTCTGGGGGACGAGCTTGGTGATGTCGGTCTGCACGCTGGTCTGCGTGTCGAGTGCCCACCCGGCCAGCGCGAGGGCGAGCCCGATCCACAGCACCCGTCGGGGGTGGCGTACGGCGCTCCCGAGCGCGACCCCCGACAGCGCCCGCGTGAGCGGGTTCTCGCGCAGCAGCCTGCCGGCGCCCCGCCAGCTGGCGCCGAGGGTCCCGCCGGAGATCGAGGAGCCGAGGCCCCCGCCCCCCACCCGGGAGCGGGCTTCGCGGCGGCTCGAGCTCAGCGCGAGCGCCCCCGCGCCGGCGGTCAGCGTGCACAGCAGGGCCAGCCCGAGACCGACAACCAGCAGCACGGAGAAGCCCTGCACCATCGGCACCGGCGAGAGCAGCAGCACGAGGATGGCGGCCGCACTGGCGGCAGCCGCGGTGGCGATCGTGGGAGCTCCCTGTGAGGCGGCGCGGGCGATGCGGGCCGCCGGGTCGCCGGGCACCGGCTCGGTCTCTCCGACGCGGGCCTGGAACTGGATCGCGTAGTCCACCGACAGCCCCACCAGCACCGGCAGGACGGCGATCGAGGCCATCGTCAGGGGTGCTCCCACGAGCGCCAGGGCGCCGAAGGTGAGCGCCGTGGCCAGGCCGGCCAGCGCCAGCGGCAGCAGGCGGGGGTGCTCGGTGAAGATCAGAGAGAGGGTGGCGGCCATCACCAGTGCCACCGCGGCCAGCAGCAGCAGGATCGCGTGGGACAGTTCGCCGGTCAGGTCCGAGACGACCACCGGTCCGCCGGTGACCTGGTAGCGCTCCCCGTTGGCGAGGTGCCACTGGGGCATGGCCACCGCCTGGCGCACGAGTGAGATCGTGCGGTCGCGCTGAGCCTGGGAGAGCCCGGGCTTCATGCGCACCGACACGAGCGCGGCTTCGCGTCCGGGGAACAGGTAGGCGAGCTTGGCACGGGGCGTGCCGGCGGGCTTGTCGGGGGCGAACACGAGCGAGGTGACGAAGTTCGTGTCCTGCAGGCTCGGCTTGGAGGTCAGCCCGTACTGGAGGGCGAGCGAGACGAGCCCCTCCTGGAAGCGGGCCATCCAGATCTTCCGCGCCGAGGCCGCGAGCTGCGCCGCGCGGGCGGCGCCGAGGCCACGCGAGAGGGCGGCCTGCGAGACCACGTGGGCCGCCTGGGAGGCCTGGGCTTCGGCGGACTTGGTCTGCTTGACCAGCTGTTCGTCGATCACTTCGGTGGCCTCGTTGACGAACGTGCCGGGGCCGAGCACGACCTTGATCGTGTGGGCGGCGGCGAGCTTCCCGCACGGCCCCGAGACCCCGCCCTCGGCCGGCAGGGCGGACGCGGGGACGTTCCCGGACAGGCACCCCTCGAGCCCCAGCAGCCGCTCGAGGTCCGAGCTCAGGACCAGCTTCTGCAGGTTCCCGTCGACGAGCACCTCGATCGGTTCTTCGCCGAAGCTGCGGTAGTAGTGCTGGGTGTTGCGGTATTCGCTGCTGGAGCTGGAGACCAGCGTGCTGGCCGCCGCGCTCGGACGCAGCGACAGCGCCAGTGCCACCCCGCCCGCCGCGAGCAGGATCGCCGCCAGCAGCACCGCTCGCGGGCGCCTCGCGGCGCCTCCCGCGAGCGCGGACAACAGCCGGGCGCTCACTCCATTCCGAGGGGGCCCACCGATTCGCCGGACAGGAACTGACGCACGAACGGGTTTTCCGATGCGAACAGGTCCTGGGCGGGCCCGGATTCGACGATTCTCCCCTTCCACAGCACCGAGATGTGCTCGGCCACCCGGCGGGCGCTCATGATGTCGTGGGTGATCACCACGTAGCAGCCCCCGTTCTCGGCGTGGACCTCCTTGATCAGCTCGCACAGCAGCGCCGTGCGGACCGGGTCGAGGCCGGAGTCGGGCTCGTCGAAGAGCAGGATTTCAGGGTCGAGCACGAGCGCCCGCGCGAACCCGGCGCGCTTGCGCATGCCGCCGGAGAGCTCGTTGGGCATCTTCTCGTTGGCGTCGCCGAGCCCCACCTCTTTGAGGCGGCGGTTGACGATCTCGGCGATCTCGTCCTCGCCCTTCTCGGTGTGCTGGCGCAGCGGGAAGGCGACGTTGTCGTACAGGCTCAGCGACCCGAACAGGGCACCGTCCTGGAACAGCACGCCGAACCTCCGGCGCAGCTTGAACAGTTCGGCGTCGCTGAGGCTGGGGATCGAGTGGCCTTTGACGATCACGTCCCCCTCGTCCGGGTACAGCAGCCCGACGATGTGC
Source organism: Solirubrobacteraceae bacterium (assembly GCA_035506775.1). GTDB lineage: Bacteria > Actinomycetota > Thermoleophilia > Solirubrobacterales > Solirubrobacteraceae > Palsa-744. Next base: position 2,419 of record DATJOU010000262.1, read on the forward strand.
TTGATGCACACCGACTTGCCGGTTCCGGAGGGCCCGATGATCATCGAGATCTTGCCCTCGGGAAGGCCCATGTTGAGGCCCCGCAGGACGTGGTTTTTGCCGAACGACTTGTAGACGTCCACGAACTCGATCGCGTCCGGGACACCGGTCTCGCGGATCACCCCGGTGTGGAACTCGAACTCCTCCGCCTTGCCGTCCCCCTCCGCGGCGGACCGTTGGCGCTCCTCGGTTGCCATCGGGCCTCCTAGCCCCCGATCGGGGCGCGGGCGTTGTTGCCCCAGAAGACCTGGGTTCCGAACATGTCGATCAGGTTTACGAGCACTAGGTTGAGCACCATCGACTTCGCTGTCGCGCGGCCCACGCCGACCGGACCGCCACTTGCGTTGTATCCG
>DATJOU010000263.1:0-6078 GCA_035506775.1 Solirubrobacteraceae bacterium
ACCCGATCACCGTCGACGCCAGCGGCGATCCCGACGGCCTGGCGGTCGCGCTGCGCTCGACCTCGGCGGACGGGGTCTGCACCAGCACCGCGATCTACTTCGGCGAGCAGCCGCGGATGCCGCTGCTCGAGATGTACACGAAGGGAATCACCTTCCGCACCGGGCGCGTCAACGCCCGCCCCGCGATCCCCCACGTGCTCGGGCTGGCCGCCGCCGGCCACGTGCACCCGGAGCTCGTCACGACCCGGCGGGTGGCGTGGGAGCAGGCACCGGACGCACTCGCCGACGGGGGCTGGACGAAGCTCGTGATCGAGCGCGGCTGAGATCCCGGGTTTCACCATGAACAGCCGCACGCGCCGCCCCGTCCCATAAACCGGGGGGCGCGCCGCCCATCCGCGGCGGACACGCCAAAACCCCGGCACAGAAGAGCTACCCGTACAGGTCGCCCGCAATCCGGGTGCTCCCAACGGCTCGCCGCAGCCATCCTCGGGGTCCGTCGGCGACCTGAATGTGTGAGAGCTCACCGATCGCGTAGCCGGTGAGAGGAGTTAACCCATCACAGGTCGGGGTAGACAAGCTGACATCGAGATATGTGGCTGATCGGCTTCTTCATCGGTGGCGCCCCGGTCGGTGGCGGGCGCAGGCGCTGGTACGGGCGCTGGTGACGGTGCCGCGGCCGGGGGGGCCGCGGCTAGCCGAGCTCGGACTCGGGCGCCTCGATCGTCTCGAGGTGTTCGTCCAGGCGTGTCAGCTTCAGCAGACGCTGCACCTGGGGCGAGCTTTCGGTGACCGCGAACCTCAGCCCCTGGTCGAGGACGGTCTTGCGGGCCCGGAAGATCGCTTTCAGGCCGGTCGAGTCGGCGAACTGCACGCCGGCGAGGTCGAGGACGACGGCTTCGCAGGAATCTTTCGGGCTCGCCCCGGCGAGGGTCTCGTCGAGCAGGTGGGCGCTGGCCATGTCCAGTTCCCCCTGCAGCTCGAGGATCAATCGGTCGCGCCCGTGCCGCGCCCCGACGCGGAACCGATTGTGAGCGCTCATCGTGTGCCCGAGTCTAGCCAGCGTTCCCACCCCCGGCGAGTCGCAGGGCAACCAGCGCGATGTCGTCCTGGGGCTGCCCGCCCGCGCTTTCGACCGCGGCTGACTCGATCGTCGCAAGCATGTCCCCCAGCGGCAGGTCGCGGACCTGCGAGACCACGCGCTCGAGCACGGGTCCGCTCCGCGAGCGTGCCCGTCCGGCGTCGGTAACCCCGTCCGTGTAGAGCAGCAGCGTCTCGTCCTCGCCGAGCACCACGGGAACCTCGTTGAGGACGATCGGGTCGACCATTCCCAGGATCGTGCCGGGCTGGCCCACCGCCCTGGCCCGTCCGTGGCCGTCGACGATCAGCGGCTGGGGGTGGCCGGCGAGGACGATCCGCAGGTCCACGTGGCCGCTCGGCCGGGGCGTCGCCGGCGGCTGCACCACGACCAGGCAGACGGTGCAGATCTGGCCCTCGGGCTGCTCCCCCCGGAGCATTCCGTGGAGCAGCTCGAGCATCGCCGAGGGGGGTGCGCCGAGCGTGGCGGCCACGCGCAGCGTGTGGCGCGCCAGGGCCGTGACGCTGGCGGCCTCGGCGCCCTTGCCGCATACGTCCCCGATCACCAGCAGCCAGCCGTCGCCCCCGTAGGGGAAGACGTCGTAGAAGTCCCCGCCGACCTCGTTCAGCTCCCCCGCGGGGCGGTAGCGGGCGGCCACCTCGAAGCCCGGCATACCCGGTGGCGGGTTGGGCAGCAGGGCACGCTGGAGCACCTCCGAGATGCGGGTGCGCTCGGTGTACAGCCGTGCGCTCTCCACCGCCGTCCCGGCGCGGCGGCCGAGGCGGACGGCGAGCGCGAGGTCGTCCTCGGTCAGCCGCCGGCCCTCGTGTGAGGCCACGAGCGTCAGCGCCCCGAGCGTCCGTGCCGGGGCCGCCAGCGGCACGATGATCACGTCGCGGGTGCCCATCTCGTGCAGCAGCCGCAGGTGCTCGCCGTCGCGCGCGAAGTCGGTGAGCGTCTCGTTGCTGAGCTCGTTGAAGATCCGCGGCTTGCCGCTCCGGACCACGAACGCGATCCCGGCGGGGTCCTCGAGGGCGGGCCGGTAGCGGTCCAGCTGCCCGGCGAGGGCGAGCTTGTCCGGGTCCACGTGATGCAAGGCGACGCGTTCGAGCTCCCCCCGCTCGCCGATGACGTCCACCGCACACCAGTCCGAGAGACCTCCGGCGGCCAGCTTGGCCACGCGCTGGAGCGTCTCCACGTAGTCCATCGAGGAGGCGAGCACGCGGCTGGCCTGCGCCATGAAGGCCTCGGCGAGCTGCGCCCGCTTGACCTGGGTGACGTCCTCGAACACGTTGGCCGCGTACAGCACACGCCCGCTCGCCGGATCGACGATCGGGGAGGCGCGAACGATGATCCAGCGCTCCTCTCCGGTCGCCCGCACGATGTTGCGCACGAGCAGCGGGAGAGCCGGTTCGCCCCGGAACAGACGCCGGGCCGGCATCGACTCGAGCTCGAGCTCCTCTCCGGACTCGCTGAGCACGGTGAACCGCGACATGATCTCTCCGGGCTTCGAGCGTGAGAGCTCCTCGGCCGACCGCAGCCCCAGCAGCCGCAGCGCCGCCCCGTTGGCGAACACCGTCCGGCCCCCGTCGTCGACGACGGTGATCGCCTCGGCGAGGTTCTCGAGCACCCCCTGCAGTCGTTGCCCGACCGAGGACAGGTCCGAGAACAGCTGCGCATTGTCGATCGCCAGGGCGGCCCGGCGGGCCAGCTCGCATACGAGCTGCAGGTCGTCCTCGTCGTAGCGGACGCTGTCCGCCAGTCGCAGCGTGGACAGCGCGCCGAGCGTTCGCCCGCGCGCCGTCAGGGGCGCGACGATCGCCGACCGGTAGCGGCTGGAGATCATGAAGCGGGCGTGCTCGGACCCCTGCGAGTAGGACCGCAGCGAGTCCTGGCTCATCTCCGCGAGCAGCTCGGGCTCTCCCGTCCGGATCACCCGTGCCACCGGGTGAGAGCCCTCGGGGTCGAGGGGCCACCTCGCCCGCAGCTCTTCCACGCGTGTTGCGAGCTCCGGGTCCGCCGAGGCAGCCGCGAGTTCGCTGATCGCACCCGACTCGTCGCGGAGGTCGATCACGCACAGGTCGGCGAGCTTCGGGATCGTCAGCCGTGCCACGTGGCTGACGGTGGTCGCCGGGTCGAGCGAGCTGGAGAGCATCGCGCCGGACTCGACGAGCAGCCCGATCGCCCATGCACGGCGCTCGTCCCTTTGCTCGGTGGTGCTCATGGGGGCTGGGGCGGTGACGCCAGGTCGGGGGGATTTCGGGCCGGCGGGCGAGCGCTCGAGACGCAACACGAGCCGCTGGCGCCCGTCGTAGAGGTGTTCCGTGGTCACCTGAAGCTTAGGTTCTGCGGCGCCGACGGCGACCGCCAGCCGCGAGGCCTCCTGGTCGGAGATCGGTCCGATCGCGACCTCGAGTCGCTCTCCCGCGGCCAGCAGGCGAGCCCGGACGCCGGCGGCGCTCCAGCTCCAGACGCCGGCCCCCAGCCCCGCGGCCGCGACCCGGTCCACATCCGCCTGGCGCTCGAGTGAGAACCGCGCCCTGGAGGCCATTATCCGAAGCAGCCTGGGCAGCACCCGCCGCGCGATCGCCACGGGCGTCATCGTCGCTTCGACGGCATCGGCGTGCCAGGAGGGCTCCCCGGCGGACGGGTCGCCCGCATGGTCGTCCCCACGGCGCTGCCCATCCTCGGAGAGATGTATGGGGGGCGCCATCGAGGGCGCCGCGAAGGTCATCTCGACCTCCGTTCCTCCACCCGCCGGTTCGCTCCAGCGGGTCGCCGTGGTGAGGGCTTTGATCGAGGGCAGTCCGATGCCGGTGAGCTCACCCTCGACATCCGAGGGGAACTCGAGCGGCGAGTCGTGCTCGAGGTCCATCCCGATCCCCCGGTCGCGAACCGTCACCACCACCGTGGCAGCGCCGGTCCGGAGCTCGACCTCGAGCGGTCCCTCGAGGCCCTGATAGGCATGCGAGGAGACGTTGTTGCAGGCCTCGGTGACAGCCGTCCCGATGTCGCTCAGGTCCACGGCGGACAGGCCGGTCGCGTCGGCCAGGCCGGCGAGCGCCTGACGGACCACGATCACGTTCTCCACCCGGCTGGAGAGCGTCAGGCGTACGCTTGCACCGGCACCCATCCCCGTCAGCCCCGATCACCGGCAGCGGAGCGCCCCGTCGCGTCTGGGGCGGGGTCGGACACGCTCCCCGCAGGGGCGCTAACGCACCTCTGAGGGCGGTTCTGTGAGCGCACGCAGTCGATCGAGCACCCGGCGCAGCAGTCGCGACACCTGCATCTGGGAGATGCCGATCCGCCCTGCGATCTCGGTCTGGGTCAGTTCTTCGACGTACCGCATCCGCAGGATCAGGCGGTCGCGTGGAGCGAGCTCGGCGAGGCCGCTTCGGAGGGTGACGTCGCACTCGACCAACTCGAGGCGCTCGTCCTCTTCGCCCAGCGTGTCGGCGTAGCTTTCGCCGGACCCGTCTTCGCTGTGCCGGGGTGTGTCGAGCGAGCAGGTGTCGTGGGCCTGGGTGGCGGCGAGCGCGTCGAACACCAGCTCGACGTCGAGCTCGAGGTATTCGGCGATCTGCTCGGTGGTGGGGCTGCGCCCGTGGAGCACCGACAGGCTCGACTGCGCCTCACGCACTTCCAGGGCCCGCTCCTTGGCGGCCCGTGGCACGTGCAGAGCCCAGCTCGAGTCGCGGAAGTAGCGCCGTATCTCGCCGAGGATCGTCGGAACCGCGAAGCTCACGAAGCGCTGGCCGCGATCGACGTCGTAGCGATCCACCGCCTGGATCAGGCCGACGGCGGCCACCTGGAGGATGTCCTCCGCCGGCTCGGAGCCGCGCATGTAGCGCCGCGCCAGACGCCGCGCGAGCGGCGTGTACCGCTCGACGAGCCGTTCACGGGCGAGCTCGTCGCCCTGCTGCTGCCAGGCGACGAAGAGCTCCCGCTGGTCCTCGCCGGGCGGCGTGTCGGTGTGCTGGCAGAGATCTCTGCGGGCGGTGATCAGGGAGCGCGTCGATGCTCGATCCATAGGACGCTCCTTTCCCGGATGTCGTTTGCCGTGCCGGAACTCGCCATCCGGCAGGCCTCCAGCCACCCTTACCCGTTCTGCAGACCCGCTAACGAGGTCCGTGCCATTCCACCGGGGGAGCCCCCGCGCCGGGCGGCCCCGTTAGGACCTTGCGCCTGCGGGTATGGCAGCCGCAGCGGCCACCCGGGGCCGTCGGTGGGGGCCCCGGGTGGTGCTACTCGCCGCCTCAGGAGCCGCTGTTGGTGAGCGCCTCGTAGGGCCGGCAGGGCTCGTTGCGCAGGCTCGGGCAGGCCGGCAGTTCGGTTGGAACGCTGACCCCCGGGACCACCGGGAGGACCAGGCTCGAGGGTTTCTTGGCGGAGTAGGCGATCGAGACCTGCGAGGTGCCGCCTTCGGGCTGGGTCTGGCTGAACGACCAGATCGGCTCGGTGCCGTTGGGCGCGGCGATCGTGACCCGGATCCGCGAGCCCGCCCGGTAGGCGTGTCCCTCGAAGTACAGCGGGATCACGACCGGTACGTAGCGGCCGGCCGGCATCGGCTTCTCGTTCCTGGCGACCATCGTCGGGATCGGTTCGAGTTCGGTCGGTTCCTCCCCGAGGATGTTCTTGGAGGTGGTGGCGAGCTTGCGCTCACTCGCGCGCAACCACCCGTCCTGTACGAACGTCTCGTTCCCGTCGGGACGGACTTCGCTCACCGTCGCCTGGAAGTCCACGTTGGGGGTGGAAGACCTCGCCCACAGGTGGACCGCGCCACCACCGATCGCGACCGTGTTCGCGGTCAGAGGCTCTGACACGAACGACACCGCGGAGCCCGCAGGGGGCTGTTCCCATTTCCATTCCCACTCCGTTGAGTCGCCCCACAGGCCGCCGCTCCCAGTGCTGCTTCCGAAGTCGGTCAGCGGCAGGGCGCTCGCGTTCGAGGTGTAGGTGTCGGAGTCGGTGCCCTTGATCGCCGGCGGCGTTTCGTTCAGCGT
>DATJOU010000264.1:0-3705 GCA_035506775.1 Solirubrobacteraceae bacterium
ACACCGACGAGGAGCTGTTTGCGCTCGGCGAGCGGGTGGCGGCGGTGGCCGACAGCGAGCTTGACGGGTCGGCTCGCGTCGGCATTGGCCGCGCGATGGCGGCGGCCGAGGCCAGGCGCAGCTTCCACGAGGCGCGGTGCGCGCTCGAGGCGATCGGGCTGGGAGTGGCGGCGACCAGCGCTAATGGGAACGGCGCGGGGGCGTCCGCTTCCGCCGGGCGCTCGCGGGTTGCCACGTACAAGGACCTGGGCTCCTTCCAGCTGCTGCTCTCGCTTCAGGACGAGGAGGCGCTGCGGCTGTTCTGCGACTCGATCCTCGGACCGATCGAGGCCAGCGAGGGGCCATACGGCGGCGAGCTGATGCGCTCACTCGAGGCGTTCATCGAGGAGAACGGGCAGTGGGAGCGGGCGGCGAGGCGGCTGTACTGTCACCGCCACACGCTGCGCTACCGGATCCGGCGAGTCGAGGAGCTGACGGGTCGGAACCTGTCCTCCGCCCGCGATCGGATCGAGTTCTGGCTGGCCCTGCGCGGGCGGCAGTTGGTGTCATGAGATCGAGTGGAAGGCGGTGCGAGGCGTGAAGGTCGGGGTCCCCACAGAGGTCAAGTCGGACGAGTACCGGGTGGCAATGACGGCGGCCGGAGTACGCGAACTCGCCGACGCGGGCCACGAGGTGTTCGTGCAGAGCGGGGCGGGGCTCGGGTCCTCGATCAGCGACGAGGCATACACCGCTCAGGGCGCGACGATCGTGCCGGACGCGGACGCCGTGTTCGAGGAGGCGACGCTGATCGTCAAGGTCAAGGAGCCCCAGCCGCCCGAGGTGGCGCGGCTCGAGCCCCGGCATGTCCTGTTCACCTACCTGCACCTGGCGGCGGACGCCTCGCTCACCCATGGGTTGATGGAGTCGGGGGCGACCTGCATCGCCTACGAGACGGTCGAGGACGCGCGCGGCCGGCTGCCGCTGCTGGCGCCGATGTCGGAGGTGGCGGGCAAGATCGCCACCCAGGCCGGCGCGTTCATGCTCGAGAAGCCGCTGGGGGGACGGGGGATCCTGCTCGGGGGCGTTCCGGGCGTCGCCGCGGCCAACGTGATGGTGATCGGCGGTGGCGTGGTCGGCATGAACGCGGCGTTCATCGCCCTGGGGATGGAGGCCACCGTCTATGTCTATGACCGCAACATCGACCGGCTGCGCGAGCTCGACATCGCGTTTGGTGGTCGCGCGGATACGTGCTTCGCGTCCACCTTGGAGATCGAGGAGCGCCTGCCCTACATGGATCTCGTGATCGGGGCGGTGCTCGTGCACGGGGCGAAGGCACCCCACGTGATCAGCCGCCGGCAGCTGTCGGTCATGAAGCACCACGCCGTGCTCGTCGACGTTTCGATCGACCAGGGGGGCTGCTTCGAGACCTCGCATCCGACCACCCACTCGGACCCGACCTACGAGGTCGACGGCATCACCCACTACTGCGTGGCGAACATGCCGGGTGCGGTGCCGATCACCTCGACGGCGGCGCTGACCAACGCCACCATCCCGTATGTGCTGCACCTGGCCAACGCCGGCGTGGTGGGGGCGATCACCGAGAACCCGGGCCTGAAGCTCGGCGTGAACGTCGCCGGCGGGCAGGTGACGTACGCGCCGGTGGGGGATGCGGTCGGGGTGCCGAGCGTGCCGGTGGACGAGGCGCTGGGCGTCGCCGCCTGACGCCTGCCTGCCCGCGAATCGCCCGCAAAACCGGCCAAACCTGTCGCGTTACCGCCGCCTTGGCGAGATAAGCATGGTGTGGATGCTTATGTCGCCAAGGGCCCGGGCGGGGTTGCGGTTTGCCGCGTTTTACGTGGAGGGATGGGCGGACTCGCCATCCGGGCGTGCACGAGCCGGTCCGCCAGCCCGCCAGCCCGCCGGCCCGCCGGCCCGCTGTGGCCGCCACACGATCGAAACAGCCGGACCGTACCCCCCTGCTAAAGTCGCGACCCGCATGCCGACTACCAGCCAATTGGTCCGTAAGGGCCGCACTCCGCCCAAGAAGAAACTCGCCACGCCGGGTCTGAAGTCCGGCAAGGGCCGCAAGAAGAAGGTCGCGGCGCCGCAGCGCCGGGGCGTGTGCACGCGCGTCTACACGACCACGCCGAAGAAGCCGAACTCGGCGCTTCGCAAGGTGGCCCGCGTGCGGTTGACCAACGGGATGGAGGTCGGTGCCTACATCCCGGGCGAGGGCCACAACCTCCAGGAGCACTCCGTGGTCCTGGTTCGTGGCGGCCGCGTCAAGGACCTGCCGGGCTTCCGCTACAAGGTCATTCGCGGCACGCTCGACGCCGCCGGCGTGAGCGACCGCAAGAAGGCCCGCTCGCAGTACGGCGTGAAGGCCAAGTAGGACCGGCTGGATGCCCCGTCGCGCAGCAGCCCAGGTCCGGCCGGTCGAGCCCGACCCCGTCCACCGCAACCGCCTCGTCCAGCAGGTGATCAACAAGGTTATGCTCGACGGCAAGAAGTCGGTGGCGGAGCAGATCGTGTACGACGCGCTGGCCATCCTCGGCGAGCGGTCGGGCAAGAACCCGGTCGAACAGCTCGAGGCCGGGATCAAGGCGCTCACCCCGGTCCTCGAAGTGCGCTCGCGCCGCGTCGGCGGCGCGACCTATCAGGTGCCCGTCGAGGTACCGGCCCGCCGCGCGCGCACGCTGGCGGTGCGCTGGCTGGTCCAGTTCGCGCGTCAGCGCCGCGAGAAGACGATGTCCCAGCGCCTGGCGAACGAGCTTCTCGACGCCACGCAGCAGCAGGGCGGCGCGTACAAGCGCAAGGACGACATCTACCGCATGGCGCAGGCCAACAAGGCCTTCGCCCACTACCGCTGGTAGCCCAGCTCCGCCGGCGCTAGATCACGGGGCGGCGGATGCCGTTCCTTGGAATGACGCGCGGCGTCCAGCTGCTGCGACCCCCTAGCCCCGGAGGAAAACGCGAGGGCTGCCCACCACACGGGACCGGGGGCTGCAGTGAGACAACCCTCGCGTTTTCCAAGGGTAACGTCGTATTCCTAGCCGGATAGGGATAGTCCCGACTGGCTGTCAGGATGCCGACCACTTCCGGCGCTGGCCGTCCCGGAGGCTAAGAGGTCCCTTAGACATGATTGGGTCCTTCGATCCGGGCTCGCGCGGCCCTGGCTCGGGTGGCTCGGGTGTCCGCGGCTTGCCGCCGCTCGGGGCCGGCGGCTCGACCGGGCCGGGCGCTCCTCCCAGCATGAGGAACCCCACACCTCCGCTGACGAGCAGCAACACCGCCCCGAGCGTCTCGAGATACAGGCCGGCGGCCGGGGAAGCGACGCCCTGGACGTAGGTGCTGGCGCTCGAGCCGATCAGCCCCGTCGAATGGGCATCGGGCAGATCGCCGAGGAGGGCGATCAGGAGCGTCGCGATGCCCAGCACGGTCAGGCCGAGGAGGGCGGTCCGGTTGCCGTAGCGGTAGACAGCCGCGGCGAGCACGAAGCAGACCAGGGCGATCGGGACCGGAGCCCAGCCGTGGTTGGCACCGGTGCCGACCGACTTGACCGGAGCCGAACGGGTTGCAACGTGCACCTGGTAGAGGGGGATGAACTGCGCAACGAGCACGAGCAGCGCCCCGATTGCGGCCACGAGGACGACCGCTCCGGTACCGGACAATCGGGCCGCAGTACCCGGCTCTGACGGCGCGGCTGCGCGTCGCCGGCGCGGCCGC
>DATJOU010000265.1:0-4795 GCA_035506775.1 Solirubrobacteraceae bacterium
CGGCGGCTTCGCGGGGGCCGGCGGCTTCGCGGGCGCCGGGGGGCTCGCCGCAGCCGGGATCACGACCGGCGAAGTCTCCTACCTGAGCGGCAGCACCCTCTACGTGACCACCGGCGAAGGCAACACCGTGAAGGTCAGCGCCCCCGACGGGACGAAAGTCAGCAAGACCGTCTCGACGAGCGTGAAAAGCATCCACCCCGGAGACACCGTTCTCATTCGGGGAAGCCAGAGCGGTAACGGCAAAGTCACCGCGAGCTCGATCAGCATCACCCAGAGCGGGTCGGGCACAGGCGCTTCGAGCAGCTCCGGAAGTTCGAGCTCATCGAGCGGATCGAGCGGCACCCCCCAGCTCTTCGGACCCGGCTAGCCGCTTCGCCCCACCCACCCCACCCTCTCAATAGCAAGGAATCGCATGTCCAAAGACGCACACGACACCCCTCGACCCCGCTCGCACCGCCGGCTTCGTCCGCTGCTCGCCGCGCTCCTGATCGCGGCCACGGCGCTCGCGCTTGCCGCCTGCGGCAGCTCGGGCGGGAGCACCACGGCCTCCAACAGCGCCAATGCCACCAAAGCCCCCAACGGCGCCGCCAACCGCTTCGCCGGGGTGCGAGCGTGCCTGGCCAAAGAAGGGATCACGCTTCCCTCCAGGCCCTCCGGCGGCGCCACCGGATCTACGGGATCGACGGGCTCCACCGGCTCGACCGGTGCCCGCCCCGGCTTCCGCGGCGGCTTGAAACTGCCCGAAGGCGTATCCCGGGCGAAGTTCCGCGAAGCGCTGAAAAAGTGCGGCGGCGGAGCCGGGTTCGGCGGGCGGCGCAACTTCAACAGCGCCGCTGCCAAGACCGCCCTGACGAAGTACGCCAGCTGCATGCGCGAAAACGGCGTCAACCTGCCGGCCCCGAACACGACCGGCAAAGGACCCGTGTTCAACACCACCGGCATCGACCGCACGAGCACGACGTTCAAGAACGCCCAGAAGAAGTGCTCGAGCGACCTGCCGGCCTTCTTCGGCCGCGGCCGTCCCCCGGCCGGCGGTGAAGGCGGATCCCCGGCGGGCGCCGGCGGCCCTCCCGGCGAAGGCGGCACGCCCCCCAGCGAAGGCGGCGCGCCCCCGGGCGAAGGCGCCTAGCCCCTCAGCCTGAAGGTCGAGACGAGCCGCCCGGTCCGCGAGGGCCGGGCGGCTCTTCGCCTCAGGCCAGACGGGCGGCAATCAGCAGCAGGACGACCGCCCCGAAGAGCATCCGGACCGCGAACAGCGCCCACCACTCGCGGTCCAAGCCATCTTCAAGACCCGTCCGGACCGTGAGCTCGACTCGGATCATGCCCGAGTACCACCGCATTCGGGTGGACGCGGGTGCCTCGTGGGCGGGTGGGCCCGACTGCGCTTCGCCAGGAGCCGACCGCGCTCTCACCTCATCGATGACCCTGGCGGGACTTGCTTGTGGGATCGCATACCAAGGCCAGTCCCGCTCGAGCCTGTTTCGAAGCTCTCGGTAGGGCCTGAGCTTGCTGAAGATGATGCTCACACCGATCATCGCGAGGAACGCGAGAGCCGCCAGGACGATCAGGAACACCTGTACGCCGCCGATACTTCCGTGCCCCGGGAAGGCCGCAAGCAGACCGGCGATCGCCGCGGCGGAGATCGGAAGGGGCCCGAGCTGACGAGTGACCGAGGAGCGCGCTTCCCGCAGACGCAGGTTCTCGCGCCTGAGGTCGTCCAGGGCGTCCTTCAGCAGTTCGAGTCCGTCGTCCTCGTGTTGGGCGCGGGGGTCGGCTGCTCCTTGCTGGTACCCCGGCTCGTCCGCGCCGCCGCACATCTCCGGGCGGGATTCTGCATGGGCCCTCGGACCTAGCGACGACCGAACCCGGGCAGCGTCGGGACCGATGGCGCCGGCAGCTGGGTCGTCTGTTCGGTCAGCGAGACCGAGAACGCGCCCAGGGGCGCGGCGGGAGCGGTGGGCGAGGCCGTCAGGAGCGTCCGCGTCGGACCGCTGGCGGCTTCTTCGGCTTCGGCGTCGAAGGGACGGCCGGAGAACGTGACCGAGTCCTGCTCGAGTTTGAGCGCGGTGTCGGAGAAGGCCGTGTCCCCCGCCGGCCTGGCCTGCCGGCCGGACCTCGCAGTGGCGCTCGTGAAGGCCACGGTCCCGATCTTGGCCAGGGGGAGGGTCGTGCAGCTTCCGTCCGACGAGCAGCTGGAGGGCGCCTCGACGATCCACTCCGCACTCGAGACGTCGATCGTGGGGGCGCGACGGGTGGTCGCGTAGCGGGCACCGGTGGTGAGGTCGCGCAGGCGGAACGTGACCGAGTGCCCGGCGACGGTCGCCGAGGCCGAGACGGTGTCACCAGGGTGAACGCTCACGCCCTTGATCGACACCGGGGCCGCCGGCAGGAGCTCGAACCAGGCGCTGTAGGCGGCGCTGCCGTTGGTGGCACAGTCCTGCTCGGTGCCCAGCTGCTCGAGGCCTTGCGAGCCTTCCCTGTAGCCGCCCAGGCCCACCCACACGGCCGAGTACGCCCGCTCGCCCGCGGTGCACGTCGCCGTCGGCACCACCCACGTGCCCGAGACGGTCGCGAACCTCGCGCGGCCCTGGCGAGCCGTGACCAGCTGCCCCGCCCAGTTGCTGCTCACCTGTTCGGACGCCTGTGCGATCGCCGGGAGGAGCGCGATCGCGGCCCACACGAGCATGCCGGTGCAGCAGATCCGGCGTAGCGCTGTTCGGCCCTGCACCACGGAGGGTAGCTTCGCCGGCGCCGGTTAACAGTCGGTTAGGTACCGGTAAGAGAATGGTGAGAACCGACCCGGCCCGTAACGGGCGCACCAAGGAGATCCATGCATCCGAGAACCGATCGAAGGCGGACCCCGGCGTTGCTGCTGCTGGTGCTCGCGCTCGCCGCCGTGCTGCTCGCGGCCTGCGGCAGCTCCTCGTCCACCACCACCGGCTCAAACGCCTCTGCGTCCGCGACAGCACCCGGTCGCTCGGGGTCCACGGGCGCCACCGGCTCCACGGGAGCCCGCGCCGGGCGCTTCAAGGCCGTGCGGGAATGCCTCGCGAAACAGGGCATCACGCTTCCCAGCTCTCCCCCCGGCACGCGCGGCCCGGGTGGGGGCGGCGGCTTCCTCGGCGGGGGCCCGGGCGGGGCCCCGAAACTGCCGGCCGGAGTCACCCGCGCCCAGCTCGAAGGGGCTCTGAAGAAGTGCGGTGCCGGCGCCGGGCGCTTCGGCAGACGGCGCTCGCTGGCGAACAACCCCGCCTTCGAGAAATCGCTCAAGGCCTTCTCGGCCTGCATGGCCGAACACGGCGTCAAGCTCCCCTCACCCAACACCAGTGGCAAAGGCCCGGTGTTCGACACCTCGGGGATCAACACGAAGAGCAAGGCCTTCCGCACGGCCGACGAAGCCTGCCGGAGCAAGATCCGTTTTTTCGCTCCTCGGGCCGGCGGCGAAGGAGGCGCACGGCCCGGAGGCCCACCCCCGACAGGCACACCGCCCGCCGAAGGCACACCGGAAAGCGGCTGATCGTTCCGTCGCCCAGCGCGCCGTGACGGCTGCGGCCCGGGCCATCCCGCCCGGGCCATCCCGCCCGGGCCGAGCGACTCAGCCCTCGCCCGGTGAGGCCAGGCTCGTGGGGCGCGGCAGGGGCGAGGAGCTGGCCGCGACGACCCTCAGGCCGACACCGGGGGCGCGCTCCATGCGGGGCACCCCGGCCATGATCCGTTCGATCGAGGAGCGCTCGAGCACCTCGTTCTCCAGCAGCTCCCGGGCCAGCGCCTCGAGCTGGGGACGGTGGGCGAGGATCAGCTTCTGGGCCGCCCGGCGGGCCTCTTCGATCAGGTCGTGGCGCTCCTCGTCCCGGATCCGCAGCGTGGTCTCCGACAGCTGCACGTTGCCCTCCGGCGAGCGCCCCACGCCGGCGGTACCCATGGCGTAGTCGTGGACCATCGCCTGTGAGATCTCGGCCACTCGGGAGAGGTCGTCGGAGGCGCCGGTGGTGATCGCGCCGAACACGATCTGCTCGGCCACCCGCCCTCCGAGGAGCACCGTCATGTAGTCGATCAGCTCCTCGCGTGTCTTCAGGTAGCGGTCCTCGGCAGGGAGGTTCAGCGTGTACCCGAGTGCCCTCCCGCGGGGGACGATCGAGATCCTGTGGACGCGGTCGACGGACGGAAGCAGCTCGCCGCACAGCGCGTGACCGGCCTCGTGGTAGGCGACCACCTTCTTCTCGTGAGCGTTCAGGACGCGCTTGGACTGGACCCCTGCGATCACCCGCTCGATGGCGGCGTCGAAGTCGCATGCGTCGATCGACGTCGCCCGCCGGCGGGCCGCGAAGATCGCCGCCTCGTTGCAGATGTTGGCCAGGTCGGCCCCCGCCAGCCCGCTGGTCTGCTGGGCCACCAGGCCGAGGTCCACGTCCCCGAGGGGCTTGTTGCGGGTGTGCACCTGCAGCACCCCGAGGCGGCCCCTGACGTCGGGAGGGGTCACGAACACCTGGCGGTCGAAGCGTCCCGGGCGCAGCAGCGCCGGGTCGAGCTTCTCGAGCAGGTTCGAGGCCGCGATCACGACCAGGCGGCCGTTGGAGGAGAAGCCGTCCATCTCCACCAGCAGCTGGTTGAGGGTCTGGTCCTTCTCACCGGAGATGTCCGCCCCACGGCGGCCCCCCACGGCGTCGAGCTCGTCGATGAAGATGATCGCCGGTTCGTGCTTGCGCGCCTCGGAGAACAGCCGCCGGATGCGGGCGGCGCCGAGGCCGGCGAACATCTCCACGAAGGAGGCCGCCGACTGGGCGAAGAACTGGGC
>DATJOU010000266.1:0-6250 GCA_035506775.1 Solirubrobacteraceae bacterium
CGTCCTCGGCCTGGCCGCCGTGACCCAGGTCGAGGCCGGGTTCAAGTTCGGCCTGGCGCTGCTCTCCAACTGCACCGTGGACGCCTGGGGGACCGCCAACAAGGGCCAGCTCGGGGACGGCGGGCAGCTGCTCGAGAGCCACCCGGTTCCCGTCAAGGGGCTCACCGAAGTCAAGGAAATCGCGGTCGCCAACGCCCACGCGATGGCGCTGCGCTACGACGGCACGGTGTGGACCTGGGGAGCCTCCGAATTCGGCGAGCGGGGGAACAGGGAAAAGGGTTTCGAACGCACGGCCCGCCAGACGGAATCGTGGTTCGTGCCCCGTGACGAACCGGCCGAGATCCCCGGGCTGACGGGTGTCAAGCAGATCGTCGCCGGCGGCAAACGCGACTTCGCGCTGCTGTCGGACGGCGAAGTGATGGCCTGGGGCGAAGACCGCAACGGCAACCTCGGGGTCGAAGAGAAGGGGGCCGAAGAAGAACTCTGCTACGGCGAAACCCACGCCATCACCCCGGTCCAGTGCAGCACGATCCCGCGGCCGGTGAAGATCAAGAACCTCGGCAAGCTCGCCGGGGTGGAACGGATCGGGGCGGGCGAAGAAACCGCTTACGCGATCGGCTCGCAGGGCAAAAAGGTCGCCGCCTGGGGCGCGGGCGGCCGGGGCCAGCTGGGCGACGGCGAAACCGAAGACAGCCCCTCACCGGTACGCACGCTGCTGGAACCGGCGTCGCCGGTGGTCGAAATCGTCGGCGGCGGGAGCCACGCGCTGGCCAGGCTCGCGAACGGCGAACTGTTCGCCTGGGGGTCTGACGGGTCCGGCCAGCTTGGCTTCGAAACGGGCTCGGAACCCGATGAAACGTGCGCCCACTTCGCCTGCACCACGGTGCCCGAACCGGTCCCCTCGCTCGAGCACGTTGTCAGTCTCGCCGCGGGCGAAGGGATCAGCTTCGCGGTCGAGGAAGAAGAAAACGCCAGCAGGGTCCTGTACGCGTTCGGGGGCACCGGACCGTACGAACTGCTCGGTCTCGGGAACGTCAACATCACGGGCACGACGACGCCCACTCCGATCCCCGGATTCAGCTCGGTCCACGCGGTCTCGGCGAGCACCACCTCGGCCGTGGCGATCCTCGAAGGCGGCTCCGGGCACGCCCCACCACTGACCGTCTCGCCGTCCGAAGAAGCACTCACGCCCGAATGGAACGTCGGCGTCGAAAGCTACAAGCTCCGCGACCGGCCGGTGGGCACCCGCGAATTCAAAACCGTGGAAGGCAGCTGCAAAAGCCCCTGCAGCGTCCCGCTCTCGGGCCTGAAAGCACAGCCTTACGAAGTCATCCTGAAGGGCGCCGAAGGTAGGGAAGGCAAAGAAAAGATCCGCCGGATCGTCGGCACGCCGAAGTCGGGGAAAGGCTGGCCGTCCAACACCGCACCGCCCACGATCACCGGAAAACCGGCGCTCGAAACGGGCAAACTACGCCAGGGCCAGACGCTCACCGTCTCGCAGGGATCGTGGACCAACAGTCCCACCCATTTCGCCTACCAGTGGCTACGCTGTGAAGGTTACGGCGAAGTGGGCGCCTCCGAAGAACTGGGCACCGAATGCGAACCGATCACCGTCGGGCCCGAAAAAAAACCAGCCACCGGGGAAACCTATGAAGTGCAGGCGCAGGACGTGGCCCGCACGATCATCGCGACGGTCGAAGCGCGCAACGGCGCCGGGGCGAGCACGGCCGTCACCACCCCCGAAGTGATCCTCGCCTCCGGCGAAGAAGACGAACCCCCGTATCCGACCTTCATACAGCGCCCGACGATCACCGGGCCCGCGGTCGAGGGAGACACGCTCACCGTTCACAAGGGTGAGTGGGAAAGCTCCCCCACCAGCTACCTCGACAAGTGGTACCGCTGCAAAGGCAGGACCGAAGAAGGCATCGGCGCGACCTGCTCGCCGATCACGTTCAAAAACGGAATGGGTGAAACCGAACCCTACAGCGGGGAAACCTATATTCCGAGCGCCGAAGACGTGGGGCTGTGGATCGAGGTGCAGGAGCGCGCCACGAATCCCGGCGGGTGGGAAGTCGCGGCCTCGTTGGCGGTCCAGATCGCCACCCCCTCGGCTCCCACGAACGTGTCACCACCCACGATCAGCGGGGCGGTCGAACAGGGCCAGACGTTGACCGCCGAGGAAGGCACGTGGAGCAACGCCCCATCCAACCCCCACTGGCAGTGGATGCGCTGCTCGGCCTCGGGAGGCGAATGCTCGGCGATGTCCAAAGCGACCAAGCAGACCCTCAACATCACCCCCAAAGACGTGGGCCACACGCTGGTGGTCGCCGAAACCGTCGAAAACGGCTTCGCCCGCAGCCAGGCTGCGAACTCGACGGCCACGGTGGTGGTGCCAAAACCGCCGCCCTCGCCGCCGTCCACGCCGAGCCCTCCGACGATCTCTGGGGTCGACGAACAGAGCCACACCCTCACCGGCCACGCCGCCCCCTGGACCGGAGAACCGAAGAGCTTCGAATTCCAGTGGAAACGCTGTGAAAGCGGGGGCCTGAACTGCCACGCGATCAACAACGCCGAGAGCAACAGATACACGCTCACCGGAGCGGACGTGGGCAAGGTGATCGAGTTCCGAGAAACCGCCACCAACGCCGCCGGCTCGGCGATCTCGGTGTCGGTGCCGACGTCCACGATCGCCCCCGCCCCGCCTGTGAACGTCGAACCGCCCTCGATCAGCGGCGCTCCCGAGCAGGCCCACGGCCTGCGCGAGCTCCACGGGCAGTGGAACAACGAACCGGAAGAATTCTCCTACCAGTGGGAGCACTGCGACGGCTCGGGCGACAACTGCGAAGCGATCTCGGGTGCCAACTCCCGCAACTACGCCCCCAAGAGCGGCGAAGTGGGCGACACCCTGAGGGTCCAGGAGCGCGCCACCAACGCCGCAGGGACGTCCCCGCCGGCCACCTCGGCGGCCACCGACCCGGTCGAACCCACCCCGCCGATCAACGTCAAACCCCCGACGGTGACCGGCAATCCGCAGCAGGGCGAAACGCTGACCGCCCACCAGGGAACGTGGAAACCGACCCCCACACGTCACTCGCTGCAGTGGCTGCGCTGCGAAACCACCGAATGCCGCACGATCGAAGGCGCGACCAAATCCACCTACGTGGTGACGCTCGCCGACGTCGGGTTCTCGATCGAGGTCAGAGAAGCGGCCGGGAACGGCAGCGGCTGGGAAGCGGCGGACTCCGAAGGGCTTCCCGTGGGCGGCAGCCCGACCCCGTTCGTGACCTCGCTCGAACCCCCCACCGGGCCGACGACTGGGGGGACCTCCGTCCTGATCATGGGCGGGAACTTCGCCGAAGCCAGCGCGGTGTCGTTCGGCTCGACCAAAGCCTCCTCCTACGAAGTCCTCTCCCCGAGCGAGATCAGGGCCGTCTCCCCGGCCCAGTCCTCAGGGACCGTGACGGTGGCCGTCACCACCCCCAAAGGCACGAGCGGGGTCAGCTCGGGCTCGCAGTACGCCTACGGCGTCGCTCCCACGCTGATCTCCATCGAACCTCGTGAAGGGCCCGAACAGGGGGGGACGGTGGTGACCATCACGGGGACCGCGCTGGCGGATGCCAGCGAAGTCAAGTTCGGGGGAGTGAACGCGGAAAGCTTCGGCGTCCAGTCGTCCACCATGATCGTGGCGGTTGCCCCTGCGGGAACCGGTGCGGTCCCGATCACCATCAAGACGCCGTACGGCGTCACGTCCCCGGGCAGCTCCAGCCAGTTCACGTACGTCACGACCGGCGTGCCGCCGGAAGTCAAGAAGCTGTCGGTCAAGAAAGGCCCGGCCAGTGGCGGCACGGAACTGATCGTCACGGGTGAAAACCTCACCTACGCGACCGCCGTGAGCTTCGGACAGGTCCCCTCCACGAGCTTCAAGGTCCTCTCCCAGAGCGAAATCTCGGCCGTCTCGCCGCCCAACGCAGCCGGGACGATGGACGTCACGGTCACGAGCCCCTACGGCACCAGCGCGATCTCCGGCCGCGACCACTTCCGCTACGAAAACCCGATCATCACCAGCGTCGAACCCGAATCCGGGCCCATGGGTGGCGGCACGATCGTCAAGATAACGGGCAGCGGGTTCGCCCCCGGGGAAGGGCTCACGAGCTTCAAGTTCAAAACCGAACTCGCGACCTTCGTCGAATGCCCATCAACCACCGAATGTACGATGATCGCTCCGGCCTCCACCAAAGCGATCACGGTCAAGGTCAAAGCGACCGCCAACAAACGCAACAGCTCCGCCAAAGACCCCGGCGACGAATACACCTACGACGAATAGCGGCGGCCGCCGGTGCCCTGACGGCCGCAGCCCTGCTCGCTGCGACGTCCGCCGGGATCGCTGCTCAGACCCGCGGAGGGTCGCCGCCGGTCCACCTCGAGGTCGTCGTCGACGGCCTCCCCGGGGCGATCAACCGGATCACCGCCACGGTCTCCACGGCGCCGGCGGCCCGCTGCACCCTGACCGTCCACGAACCAGGCCGCCCTCGGCGCTCGTTCCAGCCCTGGCGGCGGGGTAGCCTGGCCTGGCAATGGACGAGCTCCGTTGCCGGGGAGCTCGGGCGATGGAGGTTCGTCGCGGTCTGCCGTGAGGGGTCCGGCTGGCGGCGCTGGAGTTGGGATACCCAGCCGGGCCTGCCTGCGCGCGGAGGGGCGTTCGTGAGCGCACCGGGCATCGAGCGCTCCGAGCCGGCGGCCCCGATCCCCGAGGGCACCCCCTGCGACCTGCAGGGCATCTGCTTCGCCGGCGACCAGTTTCCCGTGGGACAGTGCACCTGGTACGCGCTCGGGCGCCGCCCGGACCTCGCCGGGATCGTCGACGGGAACGCCTCCACGTGGCTGGCGGCGGCAGCCGGGAAGGCCACCGAGGGCACCACCGCAGCGGGCTCCCGGCCGGTCCCCGGCGCGCTCGCGGTGTGGGCGGCGAACACCGGCTCGGCCGGCCCGGAAGGCCACGTGGCGTACGTGGCCGCGGTCGGCGGGGCGCACCGTGAAAGGCTGCTGGTGGACGACTCCAACTGGCGGCCGACCCCCCAGAGCCCGCCGCTGCAGGTCCACGAACACTGGGTGTCCGCGTCCTCGGTCGAGGGCTACATCTACCTGCCCTGACTACCGACCCGGGGGCCGAGCCCGCGCGGTTGCGCTCCCTCAGAACAGGCTGGTCACGCCGTGCACGACGGCGCTGCCGAGGATTATCTCGAGGACCACCCCGGCGGCGCCCACGACGACCCCCGCGATCCCCACCAGCGCGTCTTCTAGGATCACCCCGAGCGACAGCAGGACCACACCCAGCGAGGGGAGCGTGTCGAGGCCCGTGAAGGGGGGCGCGAGGAACGCCCCAAGCGAGCCCGCCAGCACCAGCACGCCGAAGACGATGTTGCTCGCCCGGTGGTTGAACAGGAACCGTGCACGCGGGCGCGAGAGCCGCTCCAGCCGGCGGATCAGCTTCATCAGCCGCTCGATGAAGCGCTGCTGGCGGGGGCCGGCCAGCTCGAGCCGCCTGAACCGCTGGGGCAGCCACACGTCCTCGCGGCCGATCACGAGCTGCAGCGCGAGCAGCATCGCGACGATCTCGAACACGTGGGTGGCCCCCCCGGTGGGGAGCGGCAGGGCGGGGACCGCGAGCAGCAGCACGAAGGCCACCGCGAAGGCTCCGCGCCCGAACAGGTCGTTCAGGCTTCCGAGCGTCTTGGCGCCGTCACCGGCGAACCACTGCTCCAGCAGCTCGCTGGCCCGCGGTGGCCCGGTGGGAGCGTCGCCCGCCATCGGCGTGCGGGGCGCGACACCCTGCCAGGGGCGTCGCACGCCCGATCCGCCCTCCTAGTGCAGGAGGTTGACCTCCAGCTTTTCCTTGCTGGCGAGTTCGAGCGTGACGATCATCCCGGCCTGTTCGGCGGGGGCTCCACCGATTTCCGCCGAGAGCACGAACTGCGGTTCGTTTTCGAACGCTTCGACGTTCTGGTGGCCTTTGTCTTCGAAGAATTTGACCTTCTCGGATTTCAACATGCGGTCGGTGAGTTTGTACGGGAGGATCGCTCCGCCACGGAACACGTAGAGCTCCTTGCTCCCCCCTTTCGGTCCACATTCGAATTCCATCATCACGCCATCGTTCGGCACCCCGATCGCGAACCCGACCTCGTCTTCTTCGGGTTTCGGTTCGGTTTTGATTATCCCGAGCGTTCCCGTCAGCGGGTTGGTCCTGACCACG
>DATJOU010000267.1:0-8911 GCA_035506775.1 Solirubrobacteraceae bacterium
CCAGCACGACGCCAGCTCGCTCGGGAACGGCCTGATCAGCGTGTTCGACAACGGTGCCGTGCCGATCGTCCACTCGCAGTCGCGCGCACTCGTGCTGTCCCTCAACCAGAAGACGAACACCGAGTCGGTGGTCGCCCAGTACGAGCATCCCAAGCCCCCGCTGTCCTCGGGGAGCCAGGGCGACGCCCAGTCGCAGCCGAACGGCAACGTCTTCATCGGCTGGGGCGCACAGCCCTACTTCTCCGAATTCAACTCCTCCGGCGAGCTCGTCTACGACGCCCACTGGCACGGCTCCTACCAGTCCTACCGCAGCTACCGCTTCCCCTGGACGGGCGTCTCCCCACGTCCACCGGCGCTGGCCCTGACCGCCCCCACGGCGAGCACGTTGACCGCCTACGTGAGCTGGAACGGGGACAACCGGACGGCCAGCTGGCGGCTCCTGGGAGGACCCTCGCCGACCAGCCTCGCGACCGTGGCGACGGTCCCCAAGAGCGGTTTCGAGACCACGATCCAGCTCGGCAGCCAGCCCCCCTACGTGGCCGTCCAGGCGCTCAACTCGTCGGGCAACGTGATCGGCACATCCGGCGTCGAGAAGGGCTGATCGGGCCCCACGCCGGCGCCGCCCGGCGCCGCCCGGCGGGAGATCCGCGCCGACAACCCCGCCGCTCCGGCTCTACGCGCCGGGGCGGACCTCGAGCACGACCTTGCCCGTCGCGCGCCGCTCGTCGAGCATCCGCAGGGCGTCGGCGGCCTGCTCGAGCGGGAACCTGCCCCCGACCAGCGGGCGCACGAAGCCGTCTGCGACCATCTTCCCGATCGCGGCCCCCACTTCGCGGTTGAGGTCGGGCTTGCTCATCACGTAGGCACCCCAGCCGGCTCCCACCACCTCGGTGTTGTTCAGCAGCAGCCGGTTGACCCTCACCTCGGGGATCGAGCCCCCGGTGAAGCCCACAACGACCAGCCGCCCGTTCTCACGCAGGGTCCTCAGGCTGTCGGTGAAGCGGTCACCCCCGACCGGGTCGAGCACCACGTCCACCCCCCCGCCGGAGACCTCCTTGACGCGGTCCCTCCAGCCGTCCCCGAGCACGAGCGTCTCGTCGGCCCCCGCCTGTTCGGCCACGCGCGCCTTCTCCTCGGTTGAGACGAGCGCGATCGTCCTCGCCCCGGCGGCCTTCGCGACCTGCAGGGAGGCGGTACCCACCCCGCCCGCGGCGCCGTGCACGAGCACCGACTCGCCGCTCTGCAGCCGGCCCCGCATCAGCAGGCAGAAGTAGGCCGTGTAGTAGTTGAGGATCAGCGCCGCCCCCTGGGCGAAGTCGAGCTCGTCGGTGAGCGCGAAGGTGAAGTAGTCGGGTGCCACCGCGGTCTCGGCCCAGGCGCCGAGCGCACAGAAGGCGGCCACCCGGTCGCCCTCCTTGACGGAGGCCCCCGCCGGTGCGCTGCGCACCACCCCTCCCACCTCGCTTCCGGGGACGAACGGGAGCGGTGGCTTGAGCTGGTACTGGCCCCGCGTCTGCAGCAGCTCCGGGAACGACACACCGGCGGCGTGCACCTCCACTACCACCCCCTCCTCGCCCGGGGTCATCACGGGCGAGGTGCCCGGCTCGGGCAGCTCGACCAGCTCGAGCGCGGTGTCGGGGCCCGTTTCGTTGACGATCTGCACGGCGCGCATCCGCGGCATTATCACGGTGCGGCCGAGCCGACGTCCGCACGCCGCCCGCCACCGGCCGGCGCGGACGGACCGGGGCGAAGGGCTAAGCGGCGGCCGTGCGCAGGCGCCGGTCGGACAGCAGCCCGGCCGCCAGCGCCGTCCCGCCGGCCACCGTCAGCACCGAGGGCCAGGCCCCGATCTGCGGCGCGAGCACGTGCGAGAGCACGAACGCGGCCGTCCCGACCGAGCCCAGCACGAGCGCCGTGCGCCGGCCGTCACGGCGGTCCCACTCGCGAAGGCACCACAGGCCTCCCGCCGCCAGCACGATCCCGCCCAGGGGCCGCGACCCGGTCGAGGCGGCCACCGCGTACCCGGCGATCAGGGCGCCGGCCGCCACGGGCGCTGTGGGGATCGCGCGCATCGGGCGCCAGATTAGCGGGCGATGAGCCCCCGCTCGAGCGCGTAGCCGACGAGCTCGGCCCGGCTGGAGAGGCCCAGCTTCTGCTGGATGTGGGAGCGGTGGGTCTCGACGGGGCTCGGCCGCGATCCGCGCCCCGAGCCGCGGGTTCAGGTAGCTCTCCCCGACGGCCGCCCGGCGGACGGCTTCGACCAGCTCACCTGGTGGTCGTCGGCGAGCACGATCCGCACCGCCGACGGCGTTTCGCCCACGTCTAGGAGTCCCCGGCGGCCGCGCCCTCGGCGGCCCCGCGGGGCAGCACCAGCAGCGAGCAGCGGGCGTGGCGTTGGAGGTAGTCGGAGGTGCTCCCGAGCACCAGCCGCTTGAAGGGGCCGTAGGAGCGCGACCCCACCACCAGCAGGTCGAGGTTGTCGCCGAAGGCCGCCAGCTCCTCGCCCGTGAGGCCGTAGGCGGCGCTCCCCTCCACCCCCTCGAGCGCGGCCATCTGCCGGTTGGCCTCCGCCAGGATGGTGTCGATCTCGTCTCCCACCGCCGCCGGGACCGCTCCCGTGTAGGCGTAGGTGGGGATCGAGATCACCTCCCGCGCATAGACCTTGGCGCCGGTGCGCCCGGCGATCGCGCGGGCGGCCTGCAGCGCGGCCCGGCTCTCGGGGGTGTCGTTGTAGGCCACGCCGATGCGGGCCGGCGGCTTCGGTGCCTCGGCGTACGCCTGGGCGGCGGTCGCGACGGCGCACGGCGCCCCGTTCAGCGCCCGCCGGGCGTCGTCCCCGAGCATCACCCGCCCGAGCACGCTGCGACGGGAGGAGCCGACCACCAGCAGGTCGGCGCCCCGCTCCTCGGCCTGCTCGTGGAGCGTGCCCGCCGGCGAGCCCCCTACCGCACTGACCAGGTCGGCATGCACGCCGGCGCGCTGGCATTCGTCCCGCAGCAGCTTCTCGGAGGCGGCTCGCTCCTCGTCGGAGAACCCGCTGGAGATCGCGCGGAAAGGGTGCAGCCCGTCGTGGTGGACGTGAACGAGCGTCAACCGGCCCCCGTCGTCGAGCAGCCGCGACGCCAGCGCGACCGCGTCCTGGCCGGAGGAACTGCCGTCGACACCCACGACTGCGTTCTTGAACATCGCCGATCTCCTTGGCTGGCTGCGCGGGCATCCTATATCGGGTATCACCACGGCCTGGGCGCCGTGAGCGCCATCGCGGTTCTTTCCCGGAGTTCGACCCCACGCCACCGAGAGCCAACACCGAGCAGGCCGCAAACGGTCCCGCGGGACGCGTCCCGGCCGCGTCCGGGACACCGCTCCGGGAGGAGGAGCTGCAGCTCATCAACGCCTACTGGCGGGCTGCGAACTACCTGTCGGTCGGGCAGATCTACCTGCTCGACAACCCGTTGCTGCGGGAACCGCTGAGGCTCGAGCACACCAAGCCCCGGCTGCTGGGTCACTGGGGCACGGACCCCGGGCTGAACCTGGTGTACGTCCACCTGAACCGCGCGATCCGCGAGCGGGATCTGAGCGCGATGTTCATCGCGGGCCCCGGCCACGGCGCCCCGGCCGTGCTCGCCAATGTGTACCTCGAGGGGACCTACAGCGAGGTCTACCCCCACATCGGCCGCGACGAGGAGGGCCTGCGGCGCCTGTTCCGCCAGTTCTCCTTCCCCGGCGGGATCCCCAGCCACGCCGCACCGGAGACCCCCGGCTCGATCCACGAGGGGGGGGAGCTGGGCTACGCCCTCCTCCACGCCCACGGGGCCGCGTTCGACAACCCCGACCTGCTGGTGTGCGTCGTCGTCGGCGACGGCGAGTCCGAGACCGGGCCGCTGGCCGCCAGCTGGCACTCGAACAAGTTCCTCAACCCGTCACGGGACGGGGCGGTGCTGCCGGTCCTGCACCTCAACGGCTGGAAGATCGCCAACCCGACGCTCCCCGCACGGATCCCCGACGAGCAGCTCACGGCGCTGCTCGAGGGATATGGCTACGAGCCACGCTTCGTCACCGGCTCCGAGCCGCACGCGGTCCACCAGCAACTCGCGGCGACCCTCGACGAGGTCCTCGCCAAGATCGCCGAGATCCAGCGGGCGGCACGCACCGGCGGCGCCACCGGCCGGCCCCGCTGGCCGATGATCGTGCTGCGCACACCCAAGGGCTGGACCGGCCCGAAGGTCGTCGACGGGCTGCCCGTGGAGGGAACCTTCCGCGCCCACCAGGTCCCCCTGGCCGAGCTCGCCGCCAGGCCCGAGCACCTGGCCGAGCTGGAGCGCTGGATGCGCTCCTACCGCCCCGAGGAGCTGTTCGACGAGCACGGCACGCTGGTGCCGGAGCTGGCCGCGCTGGCCCCGAGCGGGGACCGACGCATGGGCTCCAACCCGCACACGAACGGGGGCCGTCTGCTGCAGCCCCTGGAGATGCCGGATTTCCGCGAGCACGCGGTCGCGGTCGGGCACCCCGGCACGCAGACGAGCGAAGCGACACGTGTGCTCGGAGTCTTCCTGCGGGACGTGATCTCGCGCAACCCGGACAGCTTCCGGCTGATGGGCCCGGACGAGACGCTGTCGAACCGCCTCGACGCCGTGTTCGAGGTCACCAACCGCGTGTGGGAGGCGGAGACCGAGCCCGTCGACCAGTACCTGGCGCCGCAGGGGCGGGTGATGGAGGTCCTCTCGGAGCACCTCTGCCAGGGGTGGCTCGAGGGCTACCTGCTGACCGGCAGGCACGGCCTGTTCAACTGCTACGAGGCCTTCATCCACATCGTCGACTCGATGTTCAACCAGCACGCCAAGTGGCTGAAGGTGTCCCGCGCGATCCCCTGGAGGGCCCCGGTGGCGTCGCTGAACTACCTGCTCTCCTCCCACGTCTGGCGCCAGGACCACAACGGCTTCTCCCACCAGGACCCGGGCTTCATCGACCACGTCGTCAACAAGAAGGCCGAGGTCGTGAGGGTCTACCTGCCGCCCGACACCAACTGCCTGCTGTCGGTCGCCGACCACTGCCTGCGCAGCCGCCACTACGTGAACGTGATCGTGGCGGGCAAGCAGCCCGCCCTGAACTACCTCTCGATCGAGGAGGCGATCGACCACTGCACCCGCGGGATCGGGGTGTGGGACTGGGCCGGCAACGACGAGGGTGAGGAGCCCGACGTGGTGCTGGCCTGCGCCGGCGACGTGCCGACGCTCGAGACGCTCGCCGCCGCCGCGATCCTGATGCGGGAGCTGCCCGAGCTGAAGGTGCGCGTGGTGAACGTGGTCGACCTGTTTCGCCTGGAGCCGGAGAGCGAGCACCCACACGGGCTCTCCGACCGCGAGTTCGACGCGCTCTTCACCACCTCACGGCACGTGATCTTCGCCTACCACGGGTATCCCCTGCTGATCCACCGGCTCACCTACCGGCGGACCAACCACGACAACATCCACGTCCGGGGCTACAAGGAGGAGGGGACGACCACGACCCCGTTCGACATGGTCATGCTCAACGACCTCGACCGCTTCCACCTGGTGATGGACGTGATCGATCGCGTACCGGGGCTCGGCGAGCGCCACGCCCAGCTGCGCCAGCGGATGGAGGACGAACGCCTGCGTCACCGCGCCTACACGCGCGCCCACGGCGACGACCCGCCCGAGCTGCGCAACTGGACCTGGCCGGGGCTGCCCGGCGCCGCATAGGCAGCCCGCCGGTGCGGGTGCTGACCGTCAACGCCGGCTCGAGCAGCCTCAAGCTGGCGCTCCTCGACGGCCACGATCGCGTGCTCGGCGAGCAGGAGCTGGCGGCCGGCCCGCAGGGGCCCGACGAGGGTGACCTGCGCGAGGCGCTGGCGGGGGAGCTTCACGGCGCCGAGGCGGCCTCGCACCGGATCGTCCACGGAGGCGAGCGTTTCACCCACCCGGTGCTGCTGGACGAAGACGCCGAACGGGAGCTGGCGGGGCTGAGCGAGCTGGCCCCGCTGCACCAGGCCAGGAGCCTGGCCGCGCTTGCGACGGTCCGCGAGGCGCTCCCCGGGATCCCTCATGTGGCGTGCTTCGACACCGCCTTCCACGCCTCGATCCCGCCCGCCGCCCGAACCTATGCGCTGCCGGCCCGCTGGCGCGAGCGCCATCCGCTGCGCCGCTTCGGCTTCCACGGGCTCTCCCACTCGTGGGTCGCCACCCGTGTACCGGAGCTCGTGGCCGGGACCGCCGGCGCGAGGATCGTCAGCTGCCATCTGGGGGCGGGGGCATCGGTGTGCGCGATCGAGGGCGGGCGTTCCTGCGACACCACGATGGGCTTCACGCCGCTGGAGGGGCTCGTGATGGCCACCCGCAGCGGCACCGTGGACCCGGGGATGCTGCCGTGGCTGATGGAGCACGAGCGCCTCACCCCCGCCCAGCTCACGGACGCCCTCGAGCACGAGTCGGGGCTGCTCGGACTGGCGGGCACCGGGGACATGCGCGAGGTGCTGGGTGCGGCTGGTGGGGGCGACGAGCGGGCGGGCCTCGCGCTCGCGGTCTACATCCACCGCCTGCGCGGGGCGATCGCCGCGATGGCCGCCGCGATCGGGGGAGTGGGCGTGCTGGTGTTCACCGGCGGGGTCGGCGAGCGCTCGCCTGGGGTGCGCGAGGCCGCCGCCGCGGGCCTCGCGTTCCTCGGCATCACACTCGACGAGGGCCGTAACGCGGTCGCCGAGCCGGACTGCGAGATCGGGACGCTCGACGCGGCGGTGCACACGCTCGTGGTGCAGGCCCGCGAGGACATCCAGCTCGCCCGCGGCGCGCGGAGGGTGCTGCGGGGGGGCTCGCCGGGGGCGGGGCCGTAGCATGGTGGAAATGCCCGACGACGGCCAGCCCGCCCAGCCGCAGCCGGGACCCGGCGGGCCGCCGGCGGACCCGTCGCGGGCGCAGCCCGCGCCTGGCGCCTCGCAGGCGGACGCGGCTGCGTCCGATGGCGACGCCGCCCAGGCCGACCGCACCGATCCCCACCCCCCGCTGCCCCGCGACAAGCGCGGCTGGTCGGTGGCGCCCTCGCCCGACGGCCGCGGGATGCCCGAACACGCCAACCAGCCGCCGCCGCCCCACCGCACGCGGGGATTCCTGTGGTTCGTGATCGCGTTGCTGGCCTTCAACTGGCTGGCGGTGCTCGTGTTCGGCACCCCCAAAAGCGGCGAAACGCGGGTCACGATTCCGTTCAGCCCCTACTTCCTCGAACAGGTCGACGCCGGGCACGTCAAAAACATCAACACCAAGGGCGACTCGGTCCAGGGCAGCTACACGGTCAAGCTCAAGTACCCCCCGAGCGACACGAAGGCCGAACCGACGAAACTGTTCGCGACCGAGGTGCCGACCTTCTGGAACGGCGGCCAGCTGACGGCCCTGCTGCAGGAAAAGCACGTCACGATCAACGCCGAATCCACCTCGTCGAAAACCTCGCTGCTGGCAGAGCTGCTGCTCGGCTTCGGGCCCACGCTGCTGATCATCGGGCTGTTCGTGCTGCTCGCCAAACGGGCCGCGTCGGCCGGGGGAGGGATGGGGGCGCTCGGGAACTTCGGCCGCAGCCGCGCCCGGCGGGTGGACCCGGAAACGATCCGCGTCACCTTCGCGGACGTGGCCGGGATCGACGAGGCCAAGGCGGAATTGTCGGAGATCGTTGACTTCTTGAAGAACCCCGACCGCTACGGTCGCCTCGGCGGGCGCATGCCCCACGGGGTGCTCCTGTCCGGCCCCCCGGGGACCGGCAAGACGCTGCTCGCACGGGCCGTCGCGGGCGAGGCCCACGCGGCCTTCTTCTCGATCTCCGCGTCGGAGTTCATCGAGGCGATCGTCGGGGTCGGCGCCTCGCGCGTGCGCGACCTGTTCGCAAAGGCCAAGGAGGCCGCTCCGGCGATCATCTTCATCGACGAGCTCGACGCGATCGGGCGATCGCGCCAGGGGTCGGTGGCGGTGACCGGCGCCAACGACGAGCGCGAGCAGACGCTCGACCAGATCCTCACCGAGATCGACGGGTTCGAGCCGGCCGAGGCGGTGATCGTGCTGGCGGCCACCAACCGCCCGGACGTGCTGGACCCCGCGCTGCTGCGCGCGGGGCGCTTCGACCGGCGCGTGACCGTGCAGGCGCCCGACCGCAAGGGCCGCGTGGAAATCCTCAAGGTGCACACGCGCTCGATCCCGCTCGACAGCGATGTCGATCTCGATGCGCTCGCGTCGAGCACGCCCGGGATGGTCGGCGCCGACCTCGCGAATCTGTGCAACGAGGCCGCGCTGCTGGCGGCCAAGCGCGAACACGAGAAGGTCAAGATGGCCGACTTCACCGACTCGCTGGAACGGATCCTGCTCGGCGCCCCGCGGGGCATCCTGCTCTCGCCGCAGGACCGTGAACGCACGGCCCATCACGAGTCCGGGCACGCACTCGTCGGAATGCTCACACCCGGAGCCGATCCGGTGCGGAAGATCTCGATCATCCCGCGCGGAATGGCGCTCGGGGTGACGCTCTCCACGCCCGACACCGACCGTGTCTCCTACACGCTCGAAGAGCTCCAGGCGAAGATCAAGGTCTCGCTTGGCGGCCGCGTGGCCGAAGAGCTCGTCTACGGCAACTACTCCACCGGCGCCGAGTCCGACATCCAACAGCTCACGAACATCGCGCGGCAGATGGTCGGCCGCTGGGGCATGAGCCCGACGATCGGCCCGGTCGCGGTATTGCCGCAGGATGGCCAGGGCCCGTTCTTGCCGGGCGTCAGCGAAACCTCCGAGTACACCCACCGGCTCGTCGACGAAGAGGTCGAGCGGATGGTCGAGGCGGCCCACAAGGAGGTCACGGAGCTGCTGGGCGAACACCGCGAGCAGCTCGAGAACCTCGCGCACGAGCTGCTCGAGCACGAGACGCT
>DATJOU010000268.1:0-4133 GCA_035506775.1 Solirubrobacteraceae bacterium
GTTTCGCGCCGGGCCGGCCCCCGACCTGGTGATCCAGCTGGGCGCCCCGCCGACCTCGGGAGCGCTCTCGGCCTACCTGGCCGGCCAGGCCGGCCTCGAGCGCTGGGTCGCGACCGCGCACGGCTGGATCGATCCCGACAGCTTCGCCGGCGAGCTCGTCGTCGGCGCCCCGGCGGCGGTGGCGGTGGGGCTCGTCGAACGGCTGGCAGATCGCCCCCGCGCACCGTCCCCCTGGCAGCGGCGCTGGCAGGGGGCCGAAGAGCTCGCGCAGCGGGCGATCGACGAGTTCCTGGTGGGCGACCTGTCGGAGGGAGCGGCGGTGCGCGTGGTCGGCGGCGCGCTGGAGCCCGGAGCGACTCTCTTCGCCGGCAACAGCCTCGCCATCCGGGAGGTGGACCTGTTCTGCCGCCACCTCGACGGCCCGGTGCTGTGCCAGCGGGGGGCCAACGGGATCGACGGGCTGATCTCGGGCGCGGCGGGCGCGGCGAGCACGGGGGGACGCGTGACGCTGCTGCTCGGCGACGTGAGCTTCCTGCACGACGTCGGCGGTCTCTGGGCGGCGAGGCTCGCGGGCGCGGCGTTGACGGTGGTGGTCCTGCAGAACCATGGGGGCCGGATCTTCGAGGACTTGCCGCTGGGGCGTTCCGGCGCGGCAGACGCGATGGGCCACTTCACGACGCCCCACGATCTCGGTCTGGCGCCGGCGGCGAGCCTGTACGGGCTGGACTACCACCGAGCGCGCACGGCTGGCCATCTGCGGGCGGCCCTCGCCGCGGCGCCGGAGCGGGAGCGTGCTCGCCTCGTCGAGGTCGAGCTGCCGCGCGTCGGGCTGGAACCCGTGCGGCGGCGGATCATCGACCGGATCGCCGGGGAGCTCGGGGTCGAGCGATGAGCCCCTTCGTGATGCTCCACGGTTTCACGGGCCACCGCGACGACTGGCGCGAGGTCGCGCGGGGCCTGCCTCCCGGCGCGGAGTGCCTGCCGGCGGAGATCTACGGGCACCGCGGCCACGCCGAGAGCGGGGCGACTCTGCCCGGATTCCACGACGAGGTCGATCGGCTGGCGAACGTGCTCGGACAGCTCGGCCTCCCGCCCGTGCACCTGGTCGGATACTCGCTGGGGGCCCGCCTCGGCCTGTCGTTGCTGCTCCGCCACCCCGAGCGAGTCGCGCGCGCCACCCTGATCGGGGTCCGGCCCGGGCTTCGCAGCGAGGGGGAGCGCGAGGAGCGCCGCCGGACCGATCAAGCCTGGATCGATCTGCTGGCGGCGGGTGACATCGGCCGCTTTGCCGACGCCTGGGAGGCCCAGCCACTCTTCGCGACCCAGGCGGATCTCCCCGCCGAGGTGGTCGCGCCGGTGCGCGCCCGACGGCGCCGGCACCATGCGGCGGGACTCGCCAGCGCGCTGCGGGCCCTGGGAGTCGCCGCCATGCCCGACCTCTGGCCGTGCCTCGACGCGATCCGAATTCCCGTGACGCTCGTTCACGGTGAGCGCGACGCGACGTTCGCCACGCTGGCGGCGCAGATGGCCGCGCTGATCCCCGGCGCGCGCGTGGTCGGCGTCCCGGAGGCCGGCCACAACCCGGTCCTCGAGCGGCCGCGGGCCGTCGCCGACATTCTCCATCCCGAAAGGAGCCGCCCATGACGAAAGGCAGCCAGGCCGTGACCCGGAAGATCGATCGAGCCAACCCCGAGTGGAAGAACGCGGGGCGCTTCGAGGACGTGCGCTACGAGAAGGCCGAGGGGATCGCGAAGATCACGATCAACCGCCCGGAAGTCCGCAACGCCTTCCGGCCGCAGACCGTGCGGGAGCTCCAGCAGGCCTTCGAGGACGTGCGCGACGATCCCGAGGTGGGCGTGGCGATCCTGACCGGCGCCGGGACCGAGGCCTTCTGCGCGGGGGGCGACCAGCGCGTGCGCGGCCACGGCGGCTACGTCGGCAGCGACGGCGTGCCTCGCCTCAACGTCCTCGATCTGCAGCGTCAGATCCGCACGCTGCCCAAGCCGGTGGTCGCGATGGTGGCCGGCTACGCCATCGGCGGGGGTCATGTGCTGCACGTCGTGTGCGATCTCACGATCGCGGCCGACAACGCCCGCTTTGGCCAGACCGGCCCCAGGGTCGGCAGCTTCGACGGTGGCTTCGGGTCGGCCTACCTGGCTCGCATCGTGGGGCAGAAGAAGGCGCGCGAGATCTGGTTCCTCTGCCGGCAGTACGATGCCAAGCAGGCGCTCGAGATGGGGCTCGTGAACACCGTCGTTCCGCTCGCCGAGCTCGAGACCGAGACGGTGCGCTGGTGCCGGGAGATGCTGGCGCTGAGCCCCGTCGCCCTCCGCTGCCTGAAGGCGGCGCTGAACGCCGACTGCGACGGGCAGGCGGGCCTTCAAGAGCTGGCGGGCAACGCCACGCTTCTCTTCTACATGACGGAGGAAGGACAGGAGGGGAAGCAGGCCTTTCTCGAGAAGCGGCCACCGAACTTTCGAAAGTTCCGCCGGCTTCCGTGAAGCTGCGAGCCTGGATCCTGGCGAGCCGGCCGGCGACGCTGACGGCCGCGTTCACGCCCGTCGCGGTGGGCACGGCCTGCGCATTCGCGGTCGGGAAGCTGGCCTGGGGGCCCGCGTGCCTGGCGCTGGCCGGCGCGTTCTGCATCCAGATCGGCACCAACCTCGCGAACGACGTGTTCGACTTCGAGAAGGGCGCCGACACGACCGAGCGGCTCGGGCCCGTGCGCGCCGTCCAGGCCGGCCTGCTGTCGGCGCGGGAGGTGCGCGGCGGGATGGTGGTGGCGTTCGGGTTGGCGACCGCCGCGGGGATGGCGCTCGCCTGGATCGCCGGCTGGCCGGTGGTGGCCATCGGCGTCGCCTCGATTCTCTCGGGCATCGCCTACACCGGCGGGCCCTATCCGCTCGGCTACCACGGTCTCGGCGACCTGTTCGTCGTCGTCTTCTTCGGCTTCGTCGCGGTCTGCGGCACCGCCTTCGTCCAGGCGGGAGCCATCCCCACCCTGGCCCTCTGGGCGGCCGTGCCGGTGGGGGCGCTGGCGACCGCGGTGCTGGTGGTCAACAACGTGCGTGACCGCGAGCAGGACGCGGCCGTGGGCAAGCGCACCCTGGCCGTCCGGCTCGGCCCGACCGGGGCGAGGGTCGAGTTCGCGCTGCTCGTGGCCACCGCAGAGCTGATCCCCGTCGCGCTGGTGGCCGTCGAACCGGTCGCGCCGTGGGTTCTGCTCCCGCTGCTCACGGTCCCCTGGGCTGCGCTGCTCGTCCGCCGCATCTGGCGAGACCAGGGGAGGGCGCTCAACGGGCTCCTCGCGCGGACGGCCCAGCTCCTGCTGGTGCACGGCTGCCTGCTCGCCGTGGGGCTGACGCTCTCCCGGCCCGGATCGTGATCCGCGTCGACCGGCTGTGGCGGCACCGCGGGCAGCTCGCCGCTCCGGCGGCGAACGCTCGCGCGCGCTGGACGGCGCGCGAGGCGCTGATCGTCGAGCTCGTCGACGGCGACGGCCTGCGCGGCCAGGGGGAGGCGGCGCCCCTCGAGGGCTACTCGCCGGACAGCCTGGATCAAGTTGAGCGTGCGCTGGGCCCGCTGATCGGCGCGCGGCTGGACGAAACGCTGCCCGACGGTTTTCCCGCGTCCGCCCGTTGCGCTCTCGAGACCGCCCGGCTCGATCTGGCGGCCCGCGCCCGGCGCCAATCGTTGCCGCAGCTGCTCGGCGTTCCGCCTGGGACGCGGGTCGCCGTGTGCGCCAGCGTCGATCCAGGCTCGCTCGAGCAGCAGCTCGCGCAAGCGGGCCGCGCCTGGTCGCGTGGAATTCGCGCGCTGAAGGTCAAGATCGGTCCGCGCGCCGCGTGGTCCCACGAGCTCGCGCTGCTCGCGGAGCTGCGCCGCCGCTTCGGCAAGGCCCTGTCGCTGCGCCTGGACGCGAATGGCACGATCGACGCGGGCGAGCTGCCGGCCGTCGCGGCGGAGCTGGAGAGATTCGAAATCGATTTGCTCGAGGAGCCGGTGAGCGGCGGTGCCTGGAGCCAGGTGGAGCCGGTTCGCGTACCCCTGGGCGCCGACGAGTCCTTGCAACGGCTGGATCCAGCGGTCGTCGATGCCTTCCGCCGTGGCGTGCTGACGGTCGCGATCTTGAA
>DATJOU010000269.1:0-17538 GCA_035506775.1 Solirubrobacteraceae bacterium
CGGGGCGCTTGACCCCGACCTCGGGCTGGGCTCGCTGGTGATCGCCGCGGAGGCGATCACCGCCGACGGGACCTCCCGCGCGCTCGGGGCCGGCGAGCGGGCCCCGGCCGACGGGCAGCTGACGGCGGCGCTCGAGGCCGCCGCCCCGCGCGCGGCGCTCGGAAGCGTGATCAGCGTTGACCTCTTCTACGACGCCGACCTCGGCGCCGCCGGCGACGCGCTCGCCGTCGAGATGGAGGCCGCGGCCCTGTTCGCCCTCGGCTCGCGCACGCAGGTCGCCGTCGGCTGTGTGCTGACCGTGACGGACACCTTCGACGGACTCGGAGGCCGCGAGCGGATCGACGACCACCTGCTGCAGGAGAGCGCCGAAGCGATGGGCCGGGCGGCCGTGGCGGCGCTCGCCGGCGACGGGCTCCGGTAGCCTCCCGGGCGCCCCCCGTCAGCGTTTGCGCCTCGAAGGAGGCGCCTTACGGCCGCTCGCAGCGGCTTTCGGCTTGGCCGGCGCTTTGCGCGTGGCGGCGGCTTTCGGGGGGGTTGCGGACGCGGCGGCCGTCTGGGCGCGGGCCTGCTGGATGCGTTCGAGCAGCACGTCGAGCTTGCCGAGCAGGCCGTCGAGCTGCTCCTCGACGCGGTCGAGGCGCCGCTCCAGTTCGGCGGGGCCGCGGCGCTCGGCCAGGCGGGAGGTGTCGAGCCGCTCGACGCCGTCCTCGATCGCCTCCAGGCGCTGGGACAGCGAGCGGATGCGGCGGGTCAGCCGTTCGATGTCGGCCGCGGAGGGGAGGTTGAGCGCGCCGAGGGCGACCTCCTGGGCCTGGGCGGCCTTCTCACGGGCGTCGAAGGCGCGGCCGATCGCGCCGGTGAAGAGTGGGCTTTCGAGCAGCTCCGACAGCGCCCTGCCGAGACGCTCCTCGGCGTTGCCGCCGAGGCGGTCCCGCAGGCTCCGCGCCGGGCTGGCGTTCTCTTCGCTCGTCGTGGGGTCGTGCATGACGGGGGACATGCTCGCCGGCGAGGGCCGTGCCCGTGCGTCGGCTCGGAGCGGAAGGATACGGTGCACGCGTGGCGCCGCGGCTGTTCGTGTTCGTGCAGTTCGAGTTCCCGTGGGTGCTCGGGCCCGCCGCGGGGCGTTACCTGATGCGCTCCGGCGAGGGGGGTGAGCCCGAGCACGTCGTGGTGATCGAGAGCGAGCGCGGGCGCGGGGAGCCGTCCGGGGCGGGGCGGACGCGGATCATGGTGATCGACCCCGTGCCGCTGTCCGCCGAGCAGCAGGCGCAGGCCTGGCTGGAGGACCTCCTGAAGGACGCCGGGCGGGCGGTGGAAGAGGCGCTGGGGGTGGTCAACCGGGTGATGTACCTGCACCGTCTGGCGGCCGCCGATCCGCACGTGCACGAGCTCGAGGCCACCGAGGCCACGAGCGCCCGGGCCGGCTGGGGCGAGGGCGAGGAGCTGGCCGACGCCCGCTGGAGCCACGCGCGGGAGCTGCCGCTGGGCGCGCCGGCCCGTAGGCGCCTGTTCGGGCGGCGCTCCAAACGGGAACGGACCGACGAGCTCATGCACGTCGAGCGCATGGCGGCGCTGTTGGGGTCGCGCGAGCGCCCGCTGGTGTGCGAGGAGCTGGCGCTGAGGGCCCGCCTGGACCTCGACTCCGGCCGCCCCGCCCACGCGACGCTCGAGTTGCGTCAGGCGCTGGAGGCGGCCGTCGCCGAGCTGCGGGGGGAGGGCCGCCAGGACCTGGTGCTGCGGGTGGACGAGCTCGACCAGCTCTCCGACGGCGTCGAGGCGCTGGCGCGGCGGGTGCTCGAGTCGGGCCGTCCGGGCCTCACGGGCGAGGAGCAGGCGGGACCCGACCCCGAGGTGCTGGCCCACGCCCTCGGGCGGCTGGAGGCAGCGCTACGCGCCCACCAGCGCCACTAACCTGAACGGCGCGATGGACCCCACCGCGACCGCGATCGGCACCTGGAGCGGGGGCCGCTTCATGCACTTCGGGGAGCCGCTGGAGGAGGACCGGCTGGTCTCGCTGCTGGCCCCCGGTGAGGGGATCGACACCGTGATCACGGCCGACGTCTACGGACAGGGAGCCGCCGACGCGCTGCTGGGCAGGGCGCTGCGGGGCCGCCCCCGGGAGGACTACTGCCTGGTGGGCGCCGTGGGGCACGACTTCTACGAGGGCCGCCGCGACGGGCCGAAGGGCTTCCCGCGTTTCACCGACCCGCGCCTGCGAGGGCCGGACGGCTACGGCGACTACCTGCGGATGGCCACCGAGCGCAGCCTCGAACGCTGCGGGGTCGATCGCTTCGACGTGCTGCTGCTGCACAACCCGGACCGCATCGGCTACTCCAGCGAAGCCGTCTGGGAGGGGATGCGGGCGCTGCGCGACGACGGGCTCGCCGGCGCCGTGGGGGTGGCGCCGGGCCCCGCCAACGGCTTCACGCTCGACGTGATCCGCTGCCTGGAGCGCTTCGCCGAGGTGATCGACTGGGCGATGATCATCCTCGGGCCGATGGAGCCGTGGCCGGGCGAGCTGGTGCTGGGAGCGGCGGATGCGGCCGGGGCGGGCGTGATCACGCGGGTCGTGGACTACGGCGGCCTGTTCCACGACGACGTGCTCCCCGGGCACTCCTTCGCGGAGTACGACCACCGCGGCTTCCGTCCCGCGGGCTGGGTCGAGGAGGGCCGGCGCAAGCTCGAGCTGATGCGCCCCTTCGCCGCCCGCCACGACCTCACGATGCTGCAGCTGGCGTGCCTGTGGAACCTCGGCCAGCCGGGCGTCCGCTGCGTCGTGCCGACGCTGATCCAGGAGCGGGGCCAGGACGCCCGTCCGGTGGAGGACAAGCGCGCCGAGCTGGCCGCGCTGGACCCCGAGGGCTCACGCCTCTCCGAGCAGGAGCTGTCCGCGATCCGGGAGATCGGAGAAAACGCGGGCTGCATGGCACTTAAGGGTGCGAACAGCGCCCACGAGGGCGACGAGCTGCCCGACCGCTGGGCGCTCACCGATGAGCTCGCGGAGGTGGCAGCGCGCTGGGGGATCGACCCGGCGCGTGACCTCGTGCGGCACGAGCCGCTGCCGACGGGGAGCTAGCCCGGGCGCCCGGGACGGCGGCGCCGGACACCTTCGCCGATGCTCGAGCAGGCGATCCAGGACCGGCCGCCGCTGCAGCCCGCGGCGGCCGAGGAGCCCTCGTCGGCACGCACGGGGCTGCTGGTCTGGGGGGCCGTGGTCGCGATCACGCTGGTGGCCGGAGCGCTGCGGCTGGTCGATCTCGGGCACTCGCCCCTGAACCCCTTCTACGACGCCGCCGTGCGCAGCATGGCCCGCTCGTGGCACAACTTCTTCCTCGGGGCACTCGAGCCCGGGGGAAGCGTCTCGATCGACAAGCCCCCCGTCGACCTGTGGCTGCAGGTGGCCAGCGTGAAGGCGCTGGGGTACTCGACGACCGACCTGCTGCTCCCCGAGGCCCTGTTCGGAACCGCTGCGGTGCCGCTGCTGTTCCTCGCGGTGCGGCGGATCTGGAGCGTCCCGGCGGGGCTGGCGGCGGCACTCGCCCTCGCCCTGCTGCCGATCGAGGTGATCACCTCGCGCAGCGACACGATGGACGGGGTGATGATGGCGCTGACGGTGCTGGCGCTGCTGTGCGTGGCACAGGCGGTGCAGTCCGGGAGCACGGCCTGGCTGGTGGGCGGAGCCGTCGCGCTGGGGCTCGCCTTCGACGTCAAGCTGACGGAGTCGGTGGTGGCGCTTCCGGGCCTGGTGCTGTTCGCCGCGATGGCGCTCCCCGGCTCCCGCCGGCGGCGGGCGGCCCAGCTGCTGGCCTGCACGGCGGTGTACGTGGTGGTGGCGCTCGCGTGGCTGCTGGGAACGCTCGCGGTACCGGCCCACGAACGCCCCTTCGCGGTCGGCTCGACCAACGGCAGCGCCTGGAACGCGGCCCTGGTGTTCAACGGGCTGGACCGCCTCGAGGGCAAGCCGACGCCGGGCCAGAGCACGAGCACGGCCGACCCCCCGGGCACTCCCCCACCCTCCCACTACGCCCGCCTGACCCAGAGCCAGCGCGAACAGGAGATCCCGATCCGCCCTCCCGCGGCCACCCGCCTGCTCGACCGCGCGGGGCCGCTGTCCGGGGACAAACTCGGGCTGCTGGTGGTGGCCGCGCTGCTGCTCGGCCTGCCGGCGCTCGTGTGTGAGCTGCTCGAGCGCCGTCGCGGCGGACCCTCCGCGGGGAGGGATTCCTCGCCGGCCCGGCGCACCCGCCTGTGGGGACTCGCGGGGCTGGTGCTGTGGCTCGTTCTGGGGGCGGCCCTGTTCAGCCAGATGGCCCACCTGCACCCCCGCTACACCGAGAGCATCACCCCGGCGGTCGCCGGCACGCTCGGGATCGGGCTGGCGTGGGCCTGTGCCCGCCGAACCCCGGTGCGGCTGGGCGCCCTGGGGGTGTGCCTGCTCGGGCTGGTCGTGTACGTGGAGCGGCTGCTGTTCGGGACCCCGCCGGTGTGGTGGGTGGTGGTCGTGTGCGCGGTTGGGGCGCTGGCGGTGGCCGCCCTGGCGGCACCGAGGGTGCGCCCCTGGGCGCTGGTGCTGGCGCTGGCGAGCCTGCTGGCCGTGCCGGCCTGGGCGTCGGTGCGGGCGATCGAACACCACACCAGCGACACCAACCAGCTCGGGACGCTGCCCCCCTCCCAGCTCGCGGCGCTCAGCACCTACCTGCGGTCCCACCAGGGCTCGGCCCGCTACGAGGCCGCCTACGACGAGGCCACCAGGCTGGGGGCCCTGGTCGTCCACGACCAGCGCCCGGTGCTGGTGCTGAACTCGATCAACTCGCAGGTGGTCACGCCGCTGTCGCGGCTGCGGGCGCTGGCGACGGCCGGGGCCGTCCGCTACGCCATCATCTCCGCCCCCTGCGGCCCCCACTCCTCCCGCTCCAGCCCCGACTGCTCGGCGGCTGCGAAGTGGGTGACGGCCCACGCCACCAACGTCTCCGCCGCCGCTGGACTCGGGAAGGGCCTCACGCTGTGGCGCCTGCCGACGGCACCGGCCGCCCCGGCCCGGCGCAGTTAGACGAGCGGGGGCAGGCCGAGCTCGGCGGCGAGCGCCGGCAGCACGGCCTCGAGGTCGCCGTCGAGCCGCACCGCCGCGATCTCGTCGAGCGGGGTGGGGCCCTGGGTGACGATTGCCACCGTGCCCCCGGCGCGGTGGGTCAGCATCGGCAGCGAGGCGACGGGGTGGACCTCGAGCGAGGAGCCGATGCACAGCAGCAGCCCGGCCCCGACGCACAGCTCGTGCGCCCGCTCCAGCGCCGCCCGCGGGAGCATCTCCCCGAACAGCACCACGTCGGGGCGCATCGCCGCGCCGCAGCGCTCGCAGCGGGGAACGCCGTCGGCGGCGGAGCGCAGGCGCTCGCGGACGTCCTGCAGCTCGGCGGCCTCCCCGCAGGCCGAGCACGAGCAGGTCGCGATCGAGCCGTGGACCTCGACCAGCTCGGCGGTGCCGGCGCGGGAGTGGAGCATGTCCACGTTCTGGGTGATGACCGCCTGCAGCAGGCCGGCCCGCTCCATCCGCACGAGCGCCACGTGGGCCGCGTTGGGGCGCTTGCCTTCGAGCGTGGCGAAGCGCTCGCCGTAGAAGCTCCAGAAGGACCCCGGGTCGCGCACGAAGGCCTCCACGTGGGCCACCTCCATCGGGTCCACGTTCTCCCACAGGCCCGTTCCCGGGCTGCGGAAGTCGGGGATCCCGGAGGGGACCGAGATGCCGGCCCCGGTGAGCGCCACGACCCGCCCGGCCCCGCCGACCAGCGCGGCCAGGCGGGCGAGCTCGGGACTGCTGGTGACGGCGCTCATCCGCGGAGGACGGGCGACCCTAGCGGCCGGTAAAGGTGGGACGGCGTTTGGCCAGGAAGGCCGAGATGCCCTCGCGGGCGTCGGCGCTGCGGAAGGCGGTCGCGAAGGCCCCCTTCTCGGCCTCGATCCCCTGGTCCAGGTCACCGGCGCCCGAGACCTGCTTGATCTGCTCCACCGCCAGCGGGGCCTGCCCGGCGAGCCGGCGGGCCCAGGAGAGGGCGGTGTCGAGCAGTTCGTGGTCCTCGACGAGGCGGTTGACGAGCCCCAGCTCGAAGGCTTCCTCGGCGAGGATCGGGTCGCCCACGAGGTTCATCTCCAGCGCCTTGCCCTGGCCGACCAGCCGCGGCAGCCGCTGCGTGCCGCCGAAGCCGGGCAGGATCCCGAGCTTGATCTCGGGCTGGCCGAACAGCGCCGAGCGGGCGGCGATGCGCACGTCGCACGCCATCGCCAGCTCACAGCCGCCGCCGAAGGCGAGGCCGTTGACGGCCGCGATCGTCACGACCCCGTCGGAGCCCAGCTCCCGCAACAGGGCGTGGCCCTCGTTGATCAGCTTCTCACCGGCGGCTTCGTCCATCGTGGTGAAGGCCTTCACGTCCGCCCCGGCGCAGAACAGCATCGGGTTCGAGGAGGCGATCACCAGCGCCCGCGTCCCCGACCCGCGGATCGCCCGCCAGAGGGCGCCGAGGTCCTCGATCACCTGCGGGGAGAGGGAGTTCATCTGGCCATTGGCCAGCCATGCGATCGCGATCCCGTCCGCGCGCGTCTCGAGCTTGACGGTCTCGCCCGGCTGCTCGGCGTCCGGTTGGGGATAGGGGTAGAAGCCCTGGCCGCTCTTCTGCCCGAGGCGGCCCTGGGCCACCAGGCGGCGCAGGATGGTGGGCGGCGAGAAGCGCTCGCCGTGGCGCTCACGGGCATTCTCCATCCGCTCGAGGATCACGTCGAGGCCTTCGACGTCGGCCTTCATGAACGGCGGCAGCAGCCCTCGCCGGGGGTCGAGCCCGGCTCCGGCCATCATCCCGAAGTCGATGTCGCGGTGGGTGGCGACGCCCTCCTCGAGCACCAGGCAGGCCTCGAGGAACGTCTTCAGCGTCAGCAGTTCGACGAGCTCCTCGACGTCGGGCTGGTTCTCGCCGGGGAGGTTGGGAGTGCCGTCCGGGGCGTAGAAGCCGTCGCCTCCCGTCTTGGCGCCCAGTTTCCCGTCCGCCACCAGCTTCTGCATGCCCTTGGGGACGTAGAAGCGTTCCTCGCCGTAGGACTCGACCAGGTGCTCGGCCACGTGCAGGACGGTGTCCAGGCCGAGCAGGTTGACGAGGAAGTAGGGGCCCATCGGCGTGACCTTGGCCGCCCCCACGCCCTCGTCGATCAGCTTGATCGAGAGGCCCTTCTGCTCCTGCTCGCGCCAGATCTCCGAGACGCCGGAGTTGAGGACCCGGTTGACGACGAAGCCGGGGACCTCGGCGCAGGTGATGGGCTGCTTGCGGATCGCCTGGGCGAAGGTGATGGCGGCCGCCACCGTCTCGGCGGAGGTCTCCTCGCCTTCCACGATCTCCACCAGCGGCATCACCGAGGCGGGGTAGAAGTAGTGGAAGCCGATCACCTTTTCCGGGCGCAGGGTGGCGTCGGCGATCTCGCTGATCGACAGCGAGGAGGTGTTGGAGGCCAGGATGGCGTGCCCGGGGGTGCTGGCGTCGAGCTCGGCGAACACCGCCTGCTTGACCGCCATCACCTCGGGCACGGCCTCGATCACGAAGTCCACCCCACCGAAGCCCTCGTAGGAGGTGGTGCCCTCGATGCGGCCGAGCACCTCCGCCACCTGGGCCTCGCCGTCCTCGGCGCTGAGGCGTCCCTTCTCGACCAGTTTCGAGACCTGCCCACGGGTCACGTTGGCCGCCTCGTCGATACCCGCCTGGACGAGGGCGTCGTCGATGTCCTTGAGGATCACCGGCACCCCGGCGGCGGCGATCGTCTGGGCGATCTGGCCGCCCATCGTCCCCGCGCCCACTACCGCGGCCTTGAAAACGAACATGCCTACAAAGCCTCCTCTGCTAGCTGGTTGTCGCGACGGGGACCCGCCGCGGGCACTCTAGGCCGTCGCGGCCATCCGCCGCGCCTGCTCTCAGGCGACGGCGGCGGCCGGCTCCTCCACCCTGCGCGGGAGGAGCGTTTCGCGGGCGATGACCAGGCGCTGGATCTGGGAGGTGCCCTCGTACAGCTGCATGATCTTCGCGTCGCGGAACAGCTTCTCGACGGGGTACTCCTTGATGAAGCCGTACCCGCCGTAGACCTGCACGGCTTCGGTCGCGGTCTTCATCGCGGTGTCGGCGGCAAAGCGCTTGGCGTGCGAGGAGACGAGCGTGTTCCGTTCGCCGTTGTCGAGCATCGCGGCCGACTTCCACGTCAGCAGGCGGGCGGCCTCGATCTCCGTGGCCATGTCCGCGATGATGAACTGGATCGCCTGGTGCATCGCGATCGGCACGCCGAACTGGACCCTTTCGCGGGAGTAGTCGACGGCGAACTCGAAGGCCGCGCGGGCGATTCCGGTCGCCATCGCCGCCACGCCGGGGCGGGTGCGGTCGAGGGTCATCATCGCGAGCTTGAAGCCGCCGTTTTCTTCGCCCAGGAGGTTCTCGGCGGGGACCTCCACGTCGTTGAAGGAGATCGTGGCCGTGTTGGAGGCGCGCTGCCCGAGCTTGTCCTCCTTCTTGTCCACCACCACGCCCCAGTCGCGCTCCACCACGAAGGCCGAGATCCCGCGGTGGCCGGCGTCCTTGTCGGTCTTCGCGTAGACGGTGTAGTAGTCGGCGTAGCCGCCGTTGGTGATGAAGCACTTGGAGCCGTTGATGACGTACTTGTCGCCCTTCTTGACGGCCGTCGTGCGCATCCCCGAGACGTCCGAGCCGGCGTCGGGCTCGGTCAGGCAGAAGGAGGCGAGCTTGGGGGCCTCGGTGAGCATCCCCAGGTACTTGCGCTTGACCTCCTCGGAGCCGCCGATCTGGATGGGGGTGGTGGCCAGGCCGTTGCAGCCGAGGGAGGTCTGGATCCCGGAGCAGCCCCAGGAGAGCTCCTCCTCGATCAGGCAGCCGTCGAGGAAGCCGGCGCCGGCGCCCCCGTACTCCTCGGAGATGTGGGAGTTCATCAGCCCCAGCTCCCAGGCTTTCTCGATGATCC
This sequence comes from Solirubrobacteraceae bacterium, assembly GCA_035506775.1. Classification (GTDB taxonomy): domain Bacteria; phylum Actinomycetota; class Thermoleophilia; order Solirubrobacterales; family Solirubrobacteraceae; genus Palsa-744. The sequence goes on from DATJOU010000269.1 coordinate 8,998, forward strand.
CCTGCGGCCAGGTGCCGTCGCGGTCGTACTCCCAGGCGACCGGCCGGATCTCCTTGACGGCGAAGTCGTGGGCCATTTCCCGGAGGCTCTTCTGCTCGTCGGTGAGCGTGAATTCGACCATTGCTGCAGTCTCCTAACGGGCCCTCGGCCCAAAGTAGATTGACTGGTCAGTCAACCAGTCCGGACCGCAGGGTAGCGGAGCATCCGGCTATCGGCAACAATCAGCACGTGGATGGAAGCGCGCCGGCGTTCATGCTCGGAATCGTCGAGAACGCCTTCACGTTCGTGGTGTTCGGAACGGTGGCCTTCTCGCTGCTGATGTCGCTGCTGTTCTTCGTCACCAAGGGCAGCGATTCGCTGTACGACCAGATCGGCCAGGGGGGCATCTCGCGGGAAGACGATGCACCCGGCGGCCAGGGCCGGCAGCTCGACGGGTCCGCCGCCCGTGCCGAGCAGGAGGAGGAGATCCGCCAGATGCTCGGGGCCCGCAACGAGCGACTGCTGCGCAGGGGCGAGCCGACGATCGACATCGACGCCGAGGTCGCCCGCCTGCTCCAGGACGCGGCCCCGCCCAAGACCCACGACGCGGGGCTGGTCGAAGAGGTGCGCCAGCTGGTGATCGCGCGCAACGAGCGACGGCTCCGGCAGGGTCTCGAGGAGCTCGACGTGGACGGTGAGGTGGAGCGCACGCTCCGGGAGCTGGACCCGTGAATCGGTCGGCCACGCCGTCGGGTATAAACGGCCCATGACGAACGCCCGCCGCTTCGCGCTGGACGAACTGACGCTGCGTCCGGGCACCTATTTCAACCCCCAGACCGAGATCATGATCGTCGTCGACGACTCCCCGGAGGTCGACCACGAGCTGTTCGACATGGACGAGTTCGACAGCGACGAGTGGGTCCTGATCGCCGAGGACATCCCGATCGACGAGAGCCGGCGGGACGACCTGGTCGAGCGCTTCCAGCGCACCCACCAGGACCCCGACGTCGCCAAGGAGGACGGCGACGCCGACCTGGACGTGGACCTCGACCCCGACGAGGACGAGGAACGGGACCTCGACGAGGAAGAGGAAGAGGACGAGCTCGACGGGCTCGAACTCGAACACGAGTGACCGTCTAGGACGTTCCGGCGCGGTCCGCTCCGCCGAGGTCCGAGAAGCCCATCTTCAGCGAGACGGACAGCGGCGGCGACGACGACGGGCCCGGGGAGGCCGGGCGGGGGCGGAGCGTGGCGCTGACCGTGAGGCTCCGTGGCAGCCTGGAGGCGGGGCGGGCGTACAGGTCCACCGTGCCGGCCCCGGACTCGCGGGTCGCATCCGTCGCCAGCTCGCGCGCCACCGCGGCCGCGGAGCCCTGGCCACCGGCCTGCTGCAGCGCCGCCGACAGGACCGCCAGCCGCGCCACGTCGGCCAGGAAGGGACCCACCGCCAGGGCGGCGCGGACGTGGGCTCCGCCGCCGGCGGCGGTCCCTGACGGGGAGGCGTAGCGGGGCTCAAGCAGCCACGCCGGGGCGTCGAGGCCGAGCGGCGCCGCCGAGGCGCCCGCCGGCTGCGCGTAGCCGGCCTGCAGGGCGCGCGCGACCTCCGAACCGCCGCGCACGCGACGACCCTGGACGGTCAGCGAGACCCCTCCCGGGCCCGACACCAGGGCCGCCTGCAGCGGGTGCGCCGGAGCCGAGCCGTCACGTGAGAGCGTGGCCAGCGTCAGCGCGAGGCTGGGCGTGGCGCCGGCCGATGCGACGCTGAAGCGGGCCGCCGAGCGCAGCGTGAGGGCCTCCCGGGCCCCCGGCGCCAGCAGCGAGAGCGACAGCCGGACCTGACCGCTGCGGACCGCCGCCCGGCCCCCGAGCGCCTCCGCGACGAGCTGCGGGGCCGGCTCGGAGCTCACTCGGGCCGCCTGGTGGGAGCCGCCCCCGCCGCAGCCGGCCAGGACCGATGCGCCGGCAATCAGCGCCGCCAGAGCGCAACTGGCGCGGATGGGCCGGTTTCCGGTGGTCATGCTGTCACCCACGAGCCCGCTGCAGGGGCGCCGCCCGGCGCCGGCAGAGGCGGGCGAGCGTACCATGGCGCCCGTGCGCGCCAAGCTGATCGGCGGCCTGCTGCTCGTGGCGCTGCTCGCCGGCGCCGCGACGCCCGGCATCGCCTGCGCCCGGGCCGGGAAGGCCGCCGCGAGCGAGCTCGCCCCCGTGCGCTCCACGCGCGCGCGGGCGGCCTCGAGCCACGGGCCGACGGTCAGCGGGGCCCTCTCGGCGCTGCTGGCCAAGGGGGCGATCGAACGCACCACCTACAGCGAGGACCTGGCGACCTACGTGGCCGCCAAACGCGCGGTCGGCAACCTCTCGGGAACCCGTCGCAGCGAACTGGAAGCGGTGCTGGCCGACACCCAGGCGCTGGCCGCCTCGGGGCAGCTGATCCCCTCGCGGCTGGCGATCGCGTTCCTGACGCTCGAACGCAACCGTCAGTGGTGGACGACCGAACCGCTGCTCGGGACCTCCCAGCGGATCTCGTTCCCCGACAGCGAGATCGTGTGGGAGCACTACGCCGGCCAGGGCCTCCAGATCCAGTGGCTGGGAACCTTCGGGGAGGGCAACGGGTACTTCTCCGCGCACGAAAACACCCACCTGCGCCAGCTGCTCTCGGAAGTGATCCCGCTGGCCAGCGACCGTGCCGGGGGGATCGCCTGGGAGTACATGTTCACCTTCGACGGGGGCACCCCGCCGTGGACCAGCGCGCTCTCCCAGGGCACCGCCATCCAGCTGCTGGCGAGGGCCTACTCCCGCTACCACGAAGCGATCTACCTGTCCGCGGCACAGGAGGCGCTCGGGATCTTCAAGACGCCGCCGCCGCAGGGGGTGCGGGTCGACGCGGCCGACGGCGCGGCCCTCTACGCCCAGTACTCCTTCGCCCCTTCGGACCGCATCCTCAACGGCTTCATCCAGTCGCTGGTGGGGCTCTACGACTACACCCAGATCACCAAGGACCCGGTCGGGCTGGCCCTGTTCACGGCCGGCGACGCCGAGGCGCGGGTGCTGGTCCCGCGCTACGACACGGGGGCCTGGAGCATGTACGACCAGTACGGCGAATCGAACCTCAACTACCACGAACTGCTCACCGAATTCCTGCAGCACCTGTGCGAACGGACCCAGAAGGGGCCGCCGCTCGGTGCGGCGGTGCCGCTGACCGCCGACGGCATCTACTGCACCACCGCGCAGCGCTTCGAGGCCGACCTCACCACTCCCCCGGTGGTGTCGCTGCTGTCCAAGACGCTGCACACGGGCACCCGTGCGGGGGTCGAGGTGTCGCTCTCGAAGATCTCCTCCGTGAGGCTGACCGTCAGCCGCGGGTCGCAGGTCGTCTGGACGGTGGCGGCGACCGTGGAGGGCGGCCACCCGCGGTTGCTGTGGAAGACGCCGAACACCCCGGGCAGCTACTCGGTGTCGCTGAGCGCGACCGACCTGGCGGGGAACCACGCCGGCGCGACGGGGACCATCACCCTGAAGCGTTAGCGCGGGCGCGCCTATGATGGGCCGATGCCCTCGGCGCCCACCTCAGTCGCAGACCTCGCCGGCGGGCTGCGCGAGGTCGGCTACCTGCCGGGCGAGGCGACCACGCTCGTCGCCTACCTGGCGATCAAGCTCGGCAAGCCGGTTTTGGTCGAGGGTCCGGCCGGGGTGGGCAAGACCGAGCTCGCCAAGGCGCTCGCCGCGCACCTCGACCGCGAGCTGGTGCGGCTGCAGTGCTACGAGGGCCTCGACGAGGCCAAGTCGCTGTACGAGTGGAACTACCGCAAGCAGCTGCTGCGCATCCAGACCGAGCAGGCCGGCACCGGCTGGGAGGCGGTCCAGGAGGACATCTTCGGCGAGGAGTTCCTGCTCGCCCGGCCGCTGATGACGGCCATCACCTCCGAGCAGCCGGTGGTGCTGCTGATCGACGAGATCGACAAGACCGACCAGGAGTTCGAGGCGATGCTGCTGGAGGTCCTGTCCGACTTCCAGATCTCGATCCCCGAGCTCGGGCGGCTGCAGGCGCGCACCCACCCGGTCGTGCTGCTGACCTCCAACAACTCGCGCGAGCTGACCGAGGCGCTGAAGCGGCGCTGCCTGTACCTGTGGCTCGACTACCCCACCCTCGAGCACGAGCTGGAAATCGTGCACCTCCACGCCCCGGACCTCGACGAGGCAGTCGCGAGGAGGCTGGTGGAGGTGATCGGGATGGTCCGCGAGCTCGACCTCAAGAAGCCACCCTCGATCGCCGAGTCGATCGACTGGGCCCGGGCACTGCTGTTGCTCGGCGTCCGCGAGATCGACGCCGACACCTTCAACGAGACGATGTCGGTGATCGTCAAGCACCGCACCGACATGGACGTGGTCGCCGAGCGGGTGGGGCTGAAGCTGCGCTCGCCCGCCGATGTCGCCTGAGACGACAGACGGGCTGCCGGCTCGGATCCTCGAGCTGGGCGAGGAGCTGCGCCGCGAAGGCATAGCGATCGGCACCTCCGAGATCCTCGACGCGTTCGACGTGCTGGGCGAGATCAGCTGGACCTCCAAAGACGACTTCCGCGAGGCGCTGGCGGCGACGCTCGCCAAGAGCCAGGAGGACCGGCGCGTGTTCGAGCTCGTGTTCGACCGCTTCTTCTTCCGCACGGTCGAGGTGGCGGCCCGGCAGGAGGGTGTCAGCGAGGACGAGTTCGTGGCCCTCGACGAGCTCTCCGAGGACGAGCTGGAGGCACTGCGGGCGCAGATCGCGGCCGCCCTGCGGGACGGCTCGGAGGGCGCCATGCGCGACCTCGCGCGGCTCGCGATCGCCGCGCTGGCACGCCGCCAGGAGGGCTCCGGCGTGATCGGCGTGGACGTCCAGCGCATCCGTCGCGCGCTGGGGCTGCGGGCCGAGCCCCAGCCGGACCTGCCGGCGGGCGACCCCCGCCGCGACGGGGTGCCGCGCGAGGCCCTGCGCCGCTTCGAGGCGCTGCTGCGCCGCGAGCTGGAACGCTCGCAGATCGAGCGCACCGGCAACCTGCCCCCGTCGCGGCCGCTCGGGGAGCTCGACCGGGCGTTGCCGTCGGGTCCGCTCGCCGACCTCGCCGCCGTCCACCGGGTCGTGGCCCAGCTCCGCCGGCGCCTGGCCACGCAGGGCATGCAGGCGCGGGGGCACCGCCGCCACGCGCACGTCGACGTGCGCCGCACGATGCGCGCCTCGCTGCAGACGGGTGGCGTCCCGGTGGAGCTGAAGTTCCGCCCCCGGCGGCCGCGGCGGCCGGAGATCTACGTGCTCTGCGACGTCTCCACCAGCGTCACCTCGGCGTCGGTGTTCTTCCTGTCGGTGCTGCACGCGCTCCACGACACGTTCCGCAAGATGCGCTCGTTCGTGTTCATCGAGCGGATCTCCGAGGTGACCGACATCTTCGAGCGCGAGCGCAACTTCAAAGCCGTCAGCGAGCGCATCTCCACCGACGCCGGCGTGGCCGACATCTCCGGCTACACCGACTACGGGCGTGTGTGGTCGGAGTTCCTCGAGCAGGTGGAGGACGACCTTCACCCCCGCGCCACGGTGATCGTGCTCGGCGATGCGCGCACCAACGGGCGCGACCCCCGGGCCGAGGTGTTCGCGCACATCGCCGCCCGTGCCGGGCGCACCTTCTGGCTGAACCCCGAGCCGCGCCTGTACTGGAACTACGGCGACTCGGTGATCGCCGCCTACGAGCAGTACTGCACGGCCTTCGAGTGCTGGACCACCGCGCAGCTCGAGGACTTCGTGCGTGCCCTCACGCGTCCGGCGGCGACCGCCGGGCGGTAGCATCGGTCGCTGCAGAGAACGACACACCAGGGGTGCTGGCGGGTAGGCCGGCTGAGATGGTGCCCGGGAAAGAATCCTCCCCCGGCGCCGACCCTTCGAACCTGTGGGGTAATGCCCGCGAAGGGAGCGACGTGACAACCGCAACCAGATCTCGCACGGCGGCTCCGGCGCCCGCCCCGGCGGCGAGCGCGGTCCCCCGCCCGGGACAGGGGCTGGTCGTGGACCGCCTGACGCTCACCTACCCCTCCGAGCGGGGCGCCCCGGTGGCGGCCCTCGACGGGGTCTCGCTGACGGCCCGGCCCGGGGAGCTGGTGGCGGTGGTGGGCCCGAGCGGGTGCGGCAAGACGACGCTGCTGGAGGTCGTGTGCGGGCTGCTGGGGCCGGACGGCGGGAGCGTCGGCGGGCCGCCCGCGGTGCTGATGCCCCAGCGCGACCTGCTGCTGCCGTGGCTCGACGCGCTCGAGAACGCGGCCCTCAGCCTGCGCCTCGCCGGCCAACGCCGCGCCGAGGCGCAGCTCGCCGCCCGTGAGCTGTTCGCCGAGCTGGGCCTCGACGGCTTCGAGCGGGCCCGCCCGCAGGAGCTGTCCGGGGGCATGCGACAGCGGGTGGCGTTCGCCCGCACGCTGCTGTCGGGCAAGCCGCTGTTGTGCCTGGACGAGCCGTTCGGGGCGCTCGACGCGATCACCCGCGGAGAGATGCAGCAGTGGCTGGCCCGGAGCCTCGAGCTGGAGCCGCGGACGGTGCTGCTCGTGACCCACGACGTCGAGGAGGCGATCGTGCTGTGTGATCGCGTGGTGGTGCTCTCGCGCCGGCCGGGGCGGGTGGTGGCCGAGCTCGAGGTGCCGCTGGGGCGCCCGCGACGGGCCGGCGACGCCGAGGTCGCGGCGCTGCGCGCGGACGCCCTGGTGCTGCTGGCGGGGACCGGGTCGTGAGGCGCTCGCTGCGACGCTTCGCCCCGGCGGCGCTGCTCGCGCTGGCGCTGCTCGGCATCTGGGAGCTGTATTGCGACCTCGGGCGCGTCGAAGCGGTCCTGCTCCCGGCGCCCCATTCGGTGGCCAGCTCGCTGTGGGACAACGCCGGCCTGCTCGCACACAACTTCGCCGTCACCGCCGAGGAGGTGGTGCTCGGGCTGCTCCTCGCGCTGGGCGCCGGCCTGGGGATGGCGGTCGCGATCCACCTCTCCCCGCTGCTGCGACGGGCCTTCTACCCGCTGGCCGTCGGCTCGCAGGCCGTTCCGATCCCGGTGATCGGGGTGCTGCTCGTGTTCTGGTGGGGCTTCGGGATCTTCCCCAAGCTCGTCGTGATCGCCCTGATCTGCTTCTTCCCGGTGCTCGTGACCACGATCGACGCGCTCGCCTCGCTGGATCCCGAGCGCGCCAAGCTCCTGCGCACGCTCGACGCCTCGCGCTGGCAGACGCTGCGCTTCGCCGAGCTACCGGCGGCCGTGCCGGCGGCTCTGAGCGGGGCCAGGATCGCGCTCGCGGTGGGCGTGATCGGCGCCTTCATCGCCGAGACCAGCACCCCCACCACCGGCACCTACACGGGCCTCGGGCGGGAGATCGTGCTCGACGCCGGCGGCTTCCAGACGGCCCGCGCCTACGCCGCCACGGCGCTCCTGTTCGGCTTCGCGATCGCGTGCTTCTACAGCCTCTCGGCGGCCGAACGGCGACTGGCACCGTGGCGCCGCGCCACCGCCGCGGGAGTCGCCCGGTGAGGCGCACGCGAAGGCTGCTGGGGGCCTGCCTGGCGGGCGCCTGCCTGCTCGCGCTGGGCGCCTGCGGGGCCAAGCAGGACGCGCTCACCGCGCCCGGCGCCAAGCCCTTCAACGTGATGCTCGACTGGTTCCCCAACGCCGACCACGCCGCCCTCTACACGGCGCTCGCCCACGGTGAGTTCCGTGACGTCGGCCTCGACGTGCACCTGGTGGCGCCGTCCCAGACCGACGAACCCCTGAAGCTGCTGGCGGCGGGGAAGGTGGACATGGCGGTCTCCTACGAGCCCGAGCTGCTGCTCGCGCGCGACCAGGGCCTGCATCTGGTCTCGATCGGGGCGCTCGTGCAGCGCCCGCTGACCTCGATCATCGCGCTCCAGAGCGCACACATCAGCAGCGTCGCCGACCTGCGGGGCAAGACCGTCGGAACCGCCGGCATCCCCTACCAGGCGGCGATGCTGAAGGCGGCTCTGCACGCCGCTCACGTGAGCGACAGCGCGGTCAAGGAAGTCAACGTCGGCTTCGACCTGGTGCCGGCGATGCTGTCCGGGAAGGTCGACGCGACCCTCGGCGGCTACTGGAACTACGAGGCGATCCAGCTGCGCCAGCAGCACAAGAAGCCGAACGTGATCCCGGTCTCACGCGGCGGCGTCCCGACCTACGACGAGCTCGTGCTCGTCACCACCGAGAAGTACTTCGCCAACCACGTCAGCCTCCTGCGCCGGCTCGTGCAGGCGATCGCGCGCGGCTACTACGCGGTGCGTTCGAACCCGTCGCAGGGAGTGGCAGCGCTGGACGCGGCCAACCCGTCGCTCGACCCCAAGCTGCAGAACGCGGCCGTGCGCGCGACGCTGCCGGCATTCTTCCCGGGCGAGGACAAGCCGTGGGGCTGGCAGTTCCAGGACCAGTGGAACGCGTACGGCAAGTGGATGTACGAACACCGCCTGATCAAGCACCTGGCCGCCCGCGACTACGCGTCGACCAACCAGCTGCTCGCCGGCCAGGGCCCGTAGGCGAGCCCGTAAGCCTGGACGGGCCG
>DATJOU010000270.1:0-5024 GCA_035506775.1 Solirubrobacteraceae bacterium
CGGTCGAGTGCTTGCCGCCGATGCGGTTGATCAGCTGGCCGGTGAGGGTGTTGAGTTCGTACATCCCCCACGTGTTGCGGGCCGAGATCAGGGTGCGCCCGTTCGCGAGTTCGTCGATCGAGTTCAGGTGGAAGTAGTCGAACGGACATTCGACGCTCGCGCCGGTGGCCGAGGAATACGATTCGCTGAGGCCGACGTGGTCGATGCTCGTCCATTCCCGGCGCACGAGTCCGGTGGCGATGTCGAGTTCCTGGAAGGCGGTGTTGGTGACCGCCCCGTGGTGGGGCCCGCCGAGCGACGCGAGGTCGCATTCGATCGGCTCGAAGACGGTGAACAGGGCCGTCCCCCGGGAGGTGATTTTGAAGTCGTGCAGGTCGGCCTGGTAGCCGTTGCCCGCGTGCAGGCGCCCGACCTGCTGGTAGGAGTTGTTGACGATCACCTCTTCGCCCTGCCCGAAACCCTGGGGCGTGACGGTCCCCTGCCACCAGGTGAGCACCCGGCTGGGGCCGTACTGCTGGACCTGGAGGTTGGTGGCGTCGAGCTGCCACGGCAGCGGGTGGAACCACACCAGGTTGCCGTTTTCGTCGAAGATCATCGGCCCCGAGGCGCCCGGCCCGGCGTAGGGGGCGCTGAACAGGTCGCCGGGAGCGGTGCCTTCGGCGTGGGTGGTCACTTCCAGGACCGGCGGGGTGATGTTGGGGGCGGAGTGGAAGTGCTGCATCTCCGAGAGGTCTTCTTTGGGCTTGGTGGGGGTGGACTTGTACAGCCCGTAGTCGGGGTGGGAGACGACGAACCGGAAGGCGAACCTGTGGGGGGCCACACGCAGCTTGCCCCTCACGAGCACGGTCTCGCCGGCGGCGAACGGCTTGGCGGGCAGGAAGCTGGCCCCGTCTCCCTGTGAGTAGGCCTTCAGCGTGCCCGTGTGCGAGCCGGTCGAGGACCCGCTCACGCTGACCGAGGCGATCGACTGGAGCGGCACGCCGACGATGCTGATCTGGGTGTAGGGGGAGGCGTCGTAGGAGTCGGGGAGGGGGGAGACCGCGATGTGGGTCCCCGGGAGCACGTCGGAGACGTTGAACGACTGGGGCTCGCAGCGGGGGACGGTCGGGGGGGCGCCGAAGGCGGCCTGCTCGGCTTCGATCCGGTGCGAGGCGATCGACAGCGTGGCGACGCTTGCGAGCACGACGAGCAGGGCCCCGAACAGCAGGACCTTGTGGAGGAGCGACAACGACAATCGCGGCTCCCGGCTGCGGCCGGAAGCCGATTTGCGGCGGGTCATCTGATCCCTTCGGGGGGCACCGTTAGGTGTTGACGCACCACGATCCTAGAAGTTGCGGGTCCCGGAAGCCTGGGGATTGGCTGAGTGGTGAGGGAGCTCAGAAGACAGGCGACTCGGAGTAGTCGCCGAAGACCTGCTGGAGGGAGGCCACGATCTCGCCCTCGGTGGCGTCGGCGCGGGCGCAGCCGATCAGGGCCTCCATCAGGTTGCGGCCCTCGACGGCCGCGTCCTCGCGCAGATGCGCCAGCGACGCCTCCACCGCCGCGCCGTCGCGGGCCGCGCGGGCGGCCTGCAGGCGCCCGAGCTGCTTGTGCTCGACCGCCGGGTCCACGCGCAGCGTGGGGATCTCCTCCTCGGCGGTGGCCTCGAAGCTGTTGACGCCGACCACGATCCGTTCGCCCGCGTCGATCTCCTGCTGGAGCTCGAAGGCGGCGTTGGCGATCTCGCGCTGGGGGTAGTTGCGCTTGACCGCCTCCACCATCCCGCCGAGCTCGTCGATCTTGGCGAAGTACTCGTAGGCGATGCGCTCCATCTCGTCGGTGAGGGCCTCGACGAAGTAGGAGCCCCCGAGGGGGTCGACGGTGTTCGTGACGCCGGTCTCGTGGGCCAGCACCTGCTGGGTCCGCAGGGCCACCGTGACCGCCTCCTCGGTGGGCAGCGCGAGGGCCTCGTCGTAGGAGTTGGTGTGGAGCGACTGGGTGCCCCCGAGGACGGCCGCGAGCGCCTCCACGGCCGTGCGGACGATGTTGTTGAGGGGCTGCTGGGCGGTGAGGCTGACGCCGGCCGTCTGGGAGTGGAAGCGCATCTGCCACGAACGGGGGTTGCGGGCGCCGAAGGTCTCGCGCAGCTCCCGTGCCCAGATCCGCCGGGCGGCCCGGTACTTGGCGATCTCCTCGAAGAAGTCGATCTGGGCGTTGAAGAAGAACGACAGCCGGGGGGCGAAGTCGTCCACGTCCAGGCCTCGTTCGACGGCCTGCTCGACGTAGGTGAGGCCGTCCTTGAGCGTGAAGGCGAGCTCCTGCTGGGCCGTGGAGCCGGCCTCGCGGATGTGGTAGCCGGAGATCGAGATCGGGTGCCAGCGGGGCATGTGGAGGGTGCACCACTCGATCATGTCCCCGCACAGGCGCATCCCCGGGTCGACCGGGAAGCACCACTCCTTCTGGGCGATGTACTCCTTGAGGATGTCGGCCTGGATCGTCCCCGACAGCCGCTCAGGGGGCGTCGGGTGGGCCGGGTCGCTCTCCGCCGCCACGACGTAGAAGGCGAGCATGATCGCCGCCGGGGCGTTGATCGTCATCGACACCGACACCTCGCCGAGGTCGATCCCAGAGAACAGCGTGCGCATGTCCTGGAGCGTGTCCACGGCCACGCCCTCGCGACCCACCTCCCCCAGCGAGCGGGGATGGTCGGAGTCGTGGCCCATCAGGGACGGCATGTCGAACGCCGTCGAGAGGCCGGTCTGGCCGTGGTCGAGGAGGTAGTGGAAGCGGGCGTTGGTCTCCTCGCTGGTCCCGAAGCCGGCGAACTGGCGCATCGTCCACAGCCGCCCCCGGTACATCGTGGAGTGGATCCCGCGGGTGAAGGGGTACTCCCCGGGACGCCCGATGGGCCCCTCCGGATCCCCCGCCGCGGGCGGCAGGTCGGCCTCGGTGTAGAGCTCCCGCACCGGCTCCCCGGAGAGCGTGCGGAAGCCGCCCTCGCCGGACTGGGAGTCGTCGTCCTGCCCGGACTCGGGTTTGGCTGTCACCGCCATGGCCGCGGTCAATGCTACCCCCAGCGCCGAGCCCCACGGGGCTCTGCAATAGCCTCGCGTCCGGACCCATGCCCGCCGTACCCAACCGGATCGCGCCGCAGGGCCTGGTGCGGGAGCTCGCCCGCCTGGTCGGTCCCGAGCACGCGCTGGAGGTGCCTCCCGGCTCCGAGTACAACCGCGACCTCTCCCGCCGCAGGGGCGTCGAGGGGAGGGCCGACGCGGTCGCGCTGCCGGGGACGCCGGAGGAGGTGCGGGAGGTGCTCGCCTGGTGCTACGAGCACGACGTCCCACTGACCCCCCGCGGCGGGGGCACGGGCCTCACCGGCGGGGCCGCCCCCGTGGAGGGAGGGGTGGTGTGCTCGCTGGAGCGCCTGCGGGGGATGCGCGAGCTCGACCCGGCCCGCTGGCGGATGTTCCCGGAGGCCGGGGTCCACACCCGCGACGTGCAGCGCCTGGCACGGGAGCACGGGCTGTTCTTCGCCCCCGACCCGGGAGCCGCCGAGCAGTCCCAGATCGGGGGCAACGTGGCCACCAACGCCGGCGGGCCCCACGCCCTCAAGTACGGGGTGACCGGTTCGTGGGTGGCCGGGATGGAGGTCGTGCTGGCGCCCGGGGAGCTCGTGGACATCGGTGGGTGGCAGGCCAAGGACGTCGCCGGATATGACCTGCGGAGCCTGCTCGTCGGCTCGGAGGGGACGCTCGGGATCATCACCGCCGTGCGGCTGCGGCTGCTGCCGGCGCCGGCGGTGGCCCTGCCGGTCGTGGCCTTCCTCTCCGACCGCGAGCAGGGGTGTGGGGCGGTCGAGCAGATCCTCGGGTCCGGCCTGCGGCCGTCGGTGCTCGACTTCCTCGAGGGGGAGGCGCTGTCCCTGCTGGCGGCCTCCTACCCCGGCGCCCCGACCGGGCCCGGCTCTGGCGGCGAGTCCGTACCGGCCGGTGCCGGGTTTGCCCTGATCGCAGAGGTGGACGGGAGCCGTGAGGAGGCAGAGGCCCAGCGGGAAGAGCTGCTGGGGATCCTCGGGGGGCTCGTAGTCCGGGTGGACGAGCCCGCCGACCCCGCCGCGCTATGGCGCTGGAGGGACGGGGTCAACGGTGTCCTCACCGGGGTTCGGGGGGCGAAGGTGAGCGAGGACGTGGTGTTCCCCCGCGAGCGGCTCGCCGAGGGGCTCGAGGGCTTCGAGCGGATCGCGGCCGCCCACGGGCTTCGTTCCTGCTCCTTCGGCCACGCCGGCGACGGGAACGTCCACGCGACCGTGCTCGTGGACCCCTCCCGGGTGCAGGAGCTCGATGCTGCCGACGCGATCGGGGAGGAGCTGTTCGGGCTGGTGGTCGAGCTCGGCGGGTCGATCGCCGGGGAGCACGGGGTGGGCTGGTCGAAGCGGGGTCGCTTAGAGTCCCAATGGCCGCGTCGCGCGGTGGAGCTTCACGAACAGATCAAGGGGGTCTTCGATCCGAAGGGGCTCTTGAACCCGGGGAAGAAGCTGGCAAGGTACCCTGCGCGATCGCCGCTACACAAAGCGAGAAAGGAAGGCAGATGAACAAGTCGCAGTTGATCGACGCCGTCGCGTCCGACAGCGGGCTGAGCAAAGCGGACTCCTCGCGTGCCGTCGAGTCGCTGATCGGGACGGTCACCAAGACGCTCAAAAAAGGCGACGAGGTGAGCATCACAGGGTTCGGGAAGTTCTCCGTCGTCAAACGGGCCGCCCGCCAGGGCGTCAACCCACGCACCGGCGAGCGGGTCAAAATCAAAGCCTCGAAGGCACCGAAGTTCTCGGCCGGCGCGACGCTCAAGCAGGCCGTGGGCGGGAAGAAATAGATTGACCCTCCCGCTCACCTGAGGCTCGCTGCGGGGATGGCGCTCGTCAGCGAGCTGGAACTGCCCACCTTCGACGCCACCGAGCCGTCGATGAGGGGCGAGCGCTTTCATGAGGCCATGGGTGAGCTGCGCGAGCGGGGCTGGCTCGCGCAAGCGCCTCTGGGCTACGTCGTACT
>DATJOU010000271.1:0-3120 GCA_035506775.1 Solirubrobacteraceae bacterium
TCATCGGCACTCCGGTGGCTCCGAAATCGTGGCCCGCGAGCCTCTCACCACCCACCATCAGCGGCAGCCCCCACACCGAAACCGGGAAACTCCGCCTCGGCCAGACGCTGACGGTCTCACCGGGCACCTGGTCGGGGAGCCCCACCCAGTTCACCTACCAGTGGCTCCGGTGCGAGGGCAACGGCGAAGCGGGCGCCAACGAAGAACTGGGGACCGAATGTGAACCGATCACGACCGGCAAAGGGGCCGCGACGGGCGAAACCTACGAAGTGCAGCCCCAGGACGTCTCGCGCACGATCGCGGTCAAAGTCGAAGCCAAGAATGCCGCCGGTCAGACGGTCGCCGTCTCCGAACCGCAGCTGATCCTGGCGGCCGAAGAAGAATCCGAACCCTCCTATCCGACCCTCACGGCACTGCCGACGGTGACCGGCATGGCCGTCGAGGGACAGACCCTCACCGCCCACCACGGCTCATGGGAAAACTCGCCGACCACGCTGGAAGACAAGTGGTACCGCTGCAAAGGGGTCACCAAAGAAGGCATCGGCGCGACCTGCAGCGCGATCAAAGTCGAAAAAGAATTCGTGACCGGCGAAACCTACGTCCCCACCTCCGAAGACATCGGGTTCTGGATCGAGGTCCAGGAGCACGCCGAAAACCCCGGCGGGTTTGAAATCGCGGCCTCCCCGGGGCTCCAGATCGCACCGCCGGCGGTGCCCTCGAACATCACGCCCCCCACGGTTGCCGGGACCCTCGAACAGGGCCAGACCCTGACCGCGACCGAAGGAACGTGGACGAACGCCGCCAACCGCCGTTCCTGGCAGTGGCTGCGCTGCGACAGCTCGGGCCAGAACTGCAGCCCGATCACGGGCGCCGAACGCCTCACCTACACGCTCACCCCCGAAGACGTGGGTCACACGATCGAGATCAGCGAAACGGCCTATAACGACGTCGGCGCGAGCCAGTCGGCCGACTCCACCGCCACCGGGGTCGTCCCCACTCCGCCGCCGGCCCCACCGGAATTCCAGACCCTCCCGACGATCACCGGCACCATCGAACAGGGGCAGACGCTCACCGGTCACCCCGGGACCTGGTCCGGCGAAGTCAAGCATCTCGCATACCAGTGGAAGCGCTGTGACAACAACGGCCAGAACTGCAACGCGATCGGGGGAGCCAACGAAATCACCTACACGCTCCGTGGCGTGGACGTCGGCCACCGCATCGTGCTGAAGGAAACCGCCACCAACGCCGCCGGCTCGGCGGTCTCGAACTCCGTCGCCACGTCCCTCGTGGCGGGCGTCGTGCCCGTCTCGCTCGCCGCCCCGACGGTGCGGGGGAACCCCCAGCCGGGGCAGACCCTGCGCGGCTTCCGCGGTGGCTGGAGCGGGGAACCGACCGGCTACGAATACCACTGGACCCGCTGCGACGGCGCCGGCGAACACTGCGAAACGATCTCCGGGGCGAGCGCCAAAAGCTACCTCGCCACCGGGTCCGACGTGGGTCACCGGCTGCGGGTGGAAGAGATCGCCCGCAACGCCACCGGAGCCGGTGCCCCGGCGAGCTCGGCGGCGACCGCCCAGGTGCTCCCGGAAGCGCCGGTGGCGAGCGCGCCCCCGACGCTCACCGGAACCGCCCAGCCGGGCGAAGCGCTTACCGCTCACGCCGGTAGCTGGAGCAACTCCCCCACCGGCCATTCGCTGCAGTGGCTGCGCTGCGAACCGGAAGAATGCGTGCCGATCACCGGCGCCACCGGGAGCGAATACACGCTCACCTCGGCGGACGTCAACTTCTCCGTGGCGGTCAGGGAAACCGACCGGAACGCCGGCGGATTCGGGGCCGCCGTGTCCGAACAGGACCCCGTCGGGGGAGCCCCGCTGCCGCTCATCAGCGCGCTCGAACCCGACACGGGCCCCACCGAAGGTGGCACCGAAGTCGTCATCAGCGGCGCCAACTTCCAGGGGGCGACGGCCGTGTCCTTCGGGTTCGCCGCCGCCACCAGCTTCGAAATCGTCTCTCCGAGCACGATCCGGGCGGTCGCGCCGGGGGGCAGCAGCGGCGCCGTGGACGTGACCGTGACCACCCCCGAAGGCACCAGCGCCGTCAACCCGCACGACGAATTCACCTATGGGGCCCCTCCCCAGGTGACCCGCATCGAACCCAAGGAAGGCACGGAAGGCGGCGGCACGACGGTGACGATCACGGGGTCGAACCTCGGCGAAGCCACCGGCGTCAGGTTCGGGCCCGCGTTGGCGGAGAGCTTCGGCGTCTCGTCGTCCACCTCCCTGACCGCCGTCTCCCCGCCCGGGACGGGAACGGTGGGGGTCACCGTCAGCACCCCCTTCGGCACGACCACCGCCGGGGTTCACGAGCAGTTCACCTACCTGCACACGGGTGCGGTACCGGTGGTGCACAGGCTGACGGCCAAGAAGGGCCCCGCCACCGGGGGCACGGTGGTCACGATCGAAGGCTCGACCTTCGCGGGAGCGACGGAGGTGCTGTTCGGCCAGACCCCCGCGAGCGAATTCGAAGTCCAATCCGACGGCGCGATCTCGACCGTCTCACCCCCGGGCACGGCCGGCTGGGCCGAAGTCAAGGTCACCAACCAGTTCGGCACCAGCGCTCCGGCGGCCGGTGCCCGCTTCAAGTACGGCAAGCCGACGATCGCCTCGATCAGCCCTGCGGGCGGCCCCAAGGCCGGGGGCACGCTGGTGACGATCACCGGGAGCGGCTTCGCCCCAGGGGAAGGGAACACCGGGTTCCTGTTCGGCAAAGGCCTTGCCGGCGGGGTCGAATGCGCCTCCACCAGCGAATGCACGCTGCTCACCCCCAGCGACCCGAAAAAAGCCGCTCCGGTGAAGGTGAAGGCGGTCGTGGGCACCAACAAGAGCTCGACCAAAGAACCCGCCGCCGTCTACAGCTACCAGTAGGCGGACGGGTTGGGGGGGGCGACCGGCCGGGTCGGCCCCACGGGCCAGCCGGCTAGCTGTAGTTCCTAGGCAGGTTGTTCATCCGGGCCTCCTTGGAGGCTGAGAGGTGTCCAAGCCACTCAGTCCCAAGGAGGACGCCGAATGAACCTGCACGGTAACGCTGCGCTCAGCTTGAAGAAGAGACGGCTGCTGGTCT
>DATJOU010000272.1:0-11828 GCA_035506775.1 Solirubrobacteraceae bacterium
TTCGGATCCCGTCGGAGATGGGCGGTCCGGGCGGGGGGACCAACCCCGAGGAGCTGTTCGCCGTGGGCTACGCCGCGTGCTTCGAGGGCGCCCTCAGCGTCGTCGGCCGTCGTATGAAGGCGGAGGTCGGTGACGTCTCCATCGAGTCCTCGGTGTCGCTGCTCCCCGACGGTCAGGGCGGCTTTAAGCTCGAAGTCGGCCTCGACGTGAATCTGCCGTCCGTAACCGATCCCGACGCGGCCAAGGAGCTCGTCGCCGGCGCTCACAAGGTGTGCCCCTACTCGAACGCAACCAGGGGCAACATCGACGTCGCACTCACCGCCAACGGACAGCCAGTCGACTAGGCGGCAATCGAGGGCGGATCAGCGCCCGAGCGTCCGTCCGAACTCCCGCGCTCTGCCCTGAAAGGAGCCGAGCAGCTCCCGGACCTGTGACAGGCCGGTCCGCAGCTCCTGATCCCCCACCTCCACCGGGAGCATCGAGTCCTGGAGCGCCACGAGGATGCTGTCGGCCTCCAACACCTCTCTGGCGGCGTCGTCGAGGAAGGCTTTGATCCCCCTCCCCGGCGCTCCCCGGGCGGCCGTGGCGAACGTCCCCTCGGTGAGCTCGTGCCGGCGGGCGAACTCGTCG
The DNA here is from genome assembly GCA_035506775.1 of Solirubrobacteraceae bacterium. Classification (GTDB taxonomy): domain Bacteria; phylum Actinomycetota; class Thermoleophilia; order Solirubrobacterales; family Solirubrobacteraceae; genus Palsa-744. Next base: position 631 of record DATJOU010000272.1, read on the forward strand.
TGGGTCCTCCGGATCCGCCCGTAGGCCGCCTGTACCGGGCCGAAGAGCTCGCTCTCCAGCCGCTCGGCGGTCGTGTCGTCGAGCAGCTCGAAGGCCTCGCTCAGGTCCGACAACGCGACCGAGAGGTGGTCACCCGCCCGTTCCACCTCCCCGAGCAGCTGTCGGCGGGCGTCGGCGGAGGCGTAGGGCACGGCGTCAGCCTAGAGCCCCACTGCCACGAACCCGGGCGGCCGTGGCCGCGCGGCGGAGCACCCCGTCGAGCATGTCGGGCGTCAGCTTGCCGGTGAAGGTGTTCTGCTGGCTCGGGTGGTAGCTCCCGAGGAGCTTCAGCGGCCGCCCGTCGTACTCGGCGCCGTGGCCGAACTTCGGTCGCGGCCGCGGCACCGTCGCCGCCGGTCCGCTGATCGCGGCGTTCAGGCGCAGGGCCGCGTCCCACGCGAAGGCCCCGAGACAGACCGCGACCTTAACCCGCCTCAGGAAGGCGAGTTCCGCGACGCTCCAGGGGAGGCAGGTTTCGCGCTCCTCCGGGGTCGGCCGGTTGGCCGGCGGGGCGCACCGCACGGCGGCCCCCACCCACACTCCCTTCAGCCGCAGTCCGTCTCCCCGGGAGGTGGATGTCGGCTGGTTGGCGAGCCCGCACCTCCACAGGGAGGCGAACAGGAAGTCTCCGGACCGGTCCCCGGTGAACATCCGGCCCGTCCGGTTGGCCCCGTGGGCGGCCGGGGCGAGGCCGAACAGCAGGATCCGTGCACGAGGGTCTCCGAAGCCCGGGACGGGGCGTCCCCAATACTGCTCGTGGGCCCATGCGGCACGCCTCTCTCGGGCCACCCGCTCACGCCACTCGACCAGCCGCGGGCACCGCCGGCACCCCTCCAGGTCCTGGTGGAGCATCTCGATGGTCGTGTGCCCTTGCGTCGCCACGGACCAGTAGTACCATCGCAATCGGGATGCCACTCTGGCTTTGGGTATTGATGCTCGCGGCGATCATCAAACTGCCGATCGCCGCCCTGATGCTCTGGATCCCGTTCCGTGACGACCCCGCCACGTGTGCTCCCGAGAGCACCGACTCCGGCGAAGACGACGGCGGCTCCAGGGCCCTCCCGGCCGGTCCCCTCGACCCACACCCACGCGGACCCCTCCCCCGCCTTCCCCGGCGTGGTCCCCACGGCTCCCCGGCGCCGGCTTCCCCGCCGCGGGTCCGCAGGAGCTTCGCGCCGCCCCGGCGCACGCTTCCCACCCACGGTTGATCCCCTCCCGGGGCTCTCGTTCAGCGGTTCTGCTTGCGCTGCTTGCGCGCGGCCTTGGCTTTGGCGCGACGCTTGCGCAGCATCACGGCGGGGTCTCGGCTCCCGGCTCGGCGCTCCCCGAGGTCGGCGTCGGTGGCCGGCGCCACCCGGCGCGCGTCACGCGTGATCACGAAGGCGATCGCGCTCAGCAGCACGATCGCCGCCACGATCGCGATCACGATCGTTTTCTGATCGTTGGTGGTGCCGCTTTCCGACGTGCCGGAGGTGCTGGTCGTGCTCGTCGTGGCGGTGTTGGTTTCTTCGCCGTTTTCGGCAAGTTCCTGGAGCGAGCTCCCCCCCACCGCACCGGCTCCCAGGGCGGCGGGCGCGAAGGACATGCCGGCGGCGCCCACGGCAAGCAGGAGCACCGCCCCCCACGCAAGGAGCATCGACCTCGTCCCCGTCGCCGTCACACGCACCACCCGGCGAGGATAGCGCCTCACAAGGCCCCGTTTTGCAGGCTCGCTCACAGCTCTGGTCGAGTCTGGCAGCGCCCCTCGGGGGTGCGCCCCGGGGGTTCCGCCCGGCACCATAGAATGAGCCGCCGTGGCACCCAAACAACGCCAGGTCCGAATCGAACAGCGGGGCGGAATCGAGGCTATCCAAGCCCTCGAGCAGCGCACCGACGAGGAGCTCGAGGCCGAGACGAAATACAAGGCCGCGGCGCTCGCGATCCTCGGGGCCCGGGCCTCGGAGCGCTTCGACGCGGACTCCGCACGCAGCTACTTCCAGCGTGCGATCGCCGCCGCCCGGCCCCAGGAGCGGATGCAGATCCGCCGCATGGCCGACGCCTCCCTCGCCCTCGCCGAACGCCGCGCCGGAGACCTCAAGACGGCCGTGGAGCGTCTCGGCCAGGCCCCCCCGAGCGGCCGGCAGCTGTTCGCCCTGAGGGCCATGGGCCTGCTGGTCCCACCGGCCTCGGCAGGGATCCTCGCGCGCATACGCGGGATCCTGCTGATCATCGTGCTGGTCATCGTGCTGCTCGCGATCGGGCTCGGCATCGTCGAGCTGGTCTCGCTTCCGTTCGGAGGCATCGGCCTGGCTCCCGGCATCCTGCTGGGGCTGTTCGTGGTCATCGCCGCGCTCGCCATCCTTGCGGCGGTCGGCCGCCGCAGGCGCAACAAAGCCAAGGCCGCGGCCGCCTCGGGCTGAGAGCCCGCCCCCTCGTGCGCCGCGGTCCCCCGCGGCGAGACGCCCAATACGCTCCTAGCAGCACGTGTCAGCTCCCGTTCGCCTGATCGTCAACCCGTCCGCCGGCGGCGGCAGGGCGGCCACCGTCGCTCCCGCCGCCGAGCAGGCGCTCAGCCGTCTGAGCGTGAGCTTCGAACGCTTCGACACCCGCGGCCTCGACCACGCCCGCGAGCTCGCCCGCGACGGCGCCGAAGCCGGCCAGACGGTGGTCGCGGTCAGTGGCGACGGCATGATCGGCGCGATCGCCGACTGCCTGAGGGACGTCCCGGGAGCGGTGATGGGGGTCATCCCCGGCGGCCGCGGAAACGACCTCGCGCGCGTCCTCGGGATCCCCGACCAGCCCGACCAGGCGGCCGCCGTGATCGCAGCGGGGCATTCACGGGCGATCGACGTGGGGGTCGTGGACGACGGATCGGGTACCCCCACGGCCTTCGTCGGGATCGCCTCGGTGGGCTTCGACAGCGACGCCAACCGGATCGCCAACGAAGCTCCCTCCTGGCTGGGAGGTTTCGTGTACCTCTACGGGGCCCTTCGCGCCCTGCTGGCGTGGAAGCCGGCCCGTTTCGAGATCGAGCTCGACCCGCCCGGCCGCGAGCTCAGCGTCACCGCCTACACCGTCGGGGCGGCCAACTCGCAGTGCTACGGGGGCGGCATGCGGGCGGCGCCCGGCGCGCTCCTGGACGACGGCATGCTGGAGGTGATCGTGCTCGAAAACGTCAGCAAGATCGCGTTTCTCACCCGCCTGATCCCGAAGGTCTTCAAGGGCGAGCACGTCGAGCTCCCGAGCGTCCGCTGCTTCCGCGCCCGCGAGGTGGCGATCAGCTGTGAGCGAGCCTTCGACATGTATGCGGACGGCGACCCGATCGGACGGCTCCCGGTTCGGGTGCGGGCGCTCCAGGGTGCGATTCGCATGCTCGTGCCCCCCGCCGGAGGGCCCCACCGGGCCTTCGCGGAGCCGGTCGCCGCCCGCTCCGAGCGGGGCGCTCCGGAGAGCGGCTGATGGAGGCCACCCTCGGGGCCAAGCTCGCCCTCGCCAGAACCGTGGGGACGATCTCCCGCTGGCGCGGGGGCGGCGCCACCAGCGCCCCGGGTCGGGTCCTGATGCGCCTCCAGCCCGACGCGATCCGCACGCTCGGGAGCCGTCTGCAGCGGGGCAGCGCCCTGATATCGGCCACCAACGGCAAGACAACGACCGCCACGATGGGCGCGGCGATCCTCCGCCGCGCCGGCGTGCGGCTGGTCCACAACCATGCCGGTGCGAACATGGCCGGTGGGGTCGCAACCGCGCTCCTCGACGCCGCCGACGCCCGCGGCGGAATCGCCGGCGAGCTCGGTCTGTTCGAGGTGGACGAGCTGTGGCTCGCGGCCGTCGCCGGCGAGCTGGCCCCACGCGCGGTCCTGCTCTCGAACCTGTTCCGCGACCAGCTCGATCGCTACGGCGAGCTCGAGCGAATCGCCGAGAGCTGGGAGGAGGTGCTCTCGGCCCGCCCCACCTGCCCGGTCCTGAGCGCCGACGACCCGCTGGTGGCGGACCTCGGCCGCGATCACCCCCAGACGCTGTACTTCGGGGTCGAGGACGACTCGCTGGCGATGCCGGGAATGTCCCACGCCGCCGACGCCAAGCATTGCCGGCGCTGCGGCGCCCCCTACGTGTTCGACGCCGTGTACCTCGGCCACCTCGGCCATTACCACTGCGACAGCTGCGGTCAGCGCCGTCCGACTCCGGCGTTGATCGCCGGCGAGGTCGTCCTGCACGGCGTGCGCACGTCCGAGTTCACCCTCCGCTCCCCCGCCGGCGAGGCGCGCGTCGCGCTCGAGCTGCCCGGCCTCTACAACGTCTACAACGCCCTCGCCGCGGCCGCCCTGGCGAGTGCTCTGGAGGTCCCGATGGAGGCCATCGCCGACGGGCTTGCCGACGTGCGCCCCGCCTTCGGACGGGCGGAGAGCCTCACCCTCTCCCCCACCTCCGCGGGCAACGGGGCCGCCGCCGCGGCGGGATCCCGGGAGCTGCGGATCCTGCTCGTCAAGAACCCGGCGGGGGCGAACGAGGTACTGCGCACGCTGACGCTCGAGCCCGGCCAGCACGACCTGCTCGGGGTGCTGAACGACAACATCGCCGACGGCCGCGACGTGTCCTGGATCTGGGACGCCGACTTCGAGCTGCTCGCGGGACGCATCCGCCGCGTCACCTGCAGCGGCACCCGGGCGCCGGACCTGGCCGTGCGGATGAAGTACGCCGGGGTCGATCCTGGCCTGATCCACGTCGAGCCCGACCTCCCGGCGGCGCTCGACCGGGCGGCCGCGAGCCGGTCCGACCCGGACGCGCCCCTGTATGCGCTGCCCACCTACACCGCCATGCTGTCGCTGCGGGAGCTGCTCGTCGCCCGCGGCGAGGCGAGCAGCTCGTGGTGAGCCTGGGGCCCCGCCCGCCGCGGCGCCCGGTGGTGATCTGGCACGACCTCGAGTGCGGCCTCTACACCGCGGACCTCGAGCTGTGGCGGGAGCTCGCCGACGCGCACGCCCGCAAGGGCGAGCCGGTGCTCGAGATCGGAGCCGGGACCGGACGCGTGACCCTCGATCTCGCCCGCCACGGGCACTCGGTCACGGCCCTGGAGCGCGACCCGGTGCTGCTCGCCGTGCTCGGCGAACGGGCCGCGGGCCTGGATGTGACCGCCGTCGGCGGGGACGCACGGGCCTTCAAACTGGGCCGCAGCGACTTCGCCGTCGTGCTGGTGCCGATGCAGACGGTGCAGCTGATGGGCGGCCCGGCCGGGAGGCTGGCGTTCCTGCGTGCCGTCCGCGCCCACCTCCGCGACGGCGGCGTGCTGGCCTGTGCCCTGGTCGAGGAGATCGACCCCTTCGACGCGGGCCGCGAACGCCTGCAGCTGGAGCCCGAGCTCGCCCGTCACGAGGCGGTCACCTACACCAGCCGGCCGACCCGCGTGAGCGTCGGCGCCCGCCGCATCCGTATCGAGCTCGAACGGCAGGTCGAGCGCCCGACCGAGCAGCCCGCCACCGTGGACGTCGCCCACGAGCAGCCCGAACTCGAGGTGATCGAGCTCGACCGTCTCACCGCCGATCGCCTGCAGCACGAGGCCTCGAGGGCGGGCCTGCGCCCGATCGAGGTTCGCAACGTGTCCGCCACGGAGCTGCACACCGCCAGCACGGTGGTGATCCTCGGTGTCTGAGCTGCGCGTCTGCGCCCTCTACCCGGACCTGATGAACATCTACGCCGACCGCGGCAACCTGCTGGTGCTCGAGCGCCGCTGCCGCTGGCGGGGGATCGGCTTCGAGCTCCATGCCAGCGGACTCGGCGAGCAGCTCGACGGCGAGCGACACGACCTCTTCTACATCGGCGGCGGACAGGACCGCGACCAGCAGCTGTGCGCGGCCGACCTGATCGCCAACAAGCGCGCGGGGCTTCAGGCCGCCGCCCGCCGCGGGGCCCTGATCCTGGGCGTGTGCGGCGGCTACCAGCTGCTGGGCCATTCCTACACGCTCGGGTCAAAGGAGATCGAGGGCGTGTCCCTGCTCGACGTCCACACGGTCCGCAGCGACGCACCCCGCCTGATCGGGAACGTGGCGATCACGGTCCGGCTCCCGGGAGACGGGAGCACCAACGGCGGGCGGGTGCTGGCCGGTTTCGAGAACCACGCCGGCCACACCCGGCTCGGGCCCGGCCAGCAGCCGCTCGGGCGGGTGCTCCGCGGGCACGGCAACGACGGTGCCTCCGGACTCGAGGGGGCGATCACGGGCAACACCCTCGGCACCTATCTCCACGGTCCCCTGCTGCCGAAGAACGCCTGGTTCGCCGACTGGCTGATCGCGCGCGCCCTCGGGGTCGACCCCGCCGAGCTCGACCCGCTCGACGACACGCTCGAGGACGCCACCCACGTGAGCGCCCGCCGGGCCGCGGGGGTCTGAGCTCCGCGCGGTCGGGCGCCGGCAGGCGGGTCGGAATGTCGCCGCAAACTGCGCCCGGCGCTCCCGCCGACGCGGGCGGCGCCTCCGCGACCGTGCCTATGATCGGCCCTTCGTGGAGTTCTCCGAGTACCAGCGCCTGTCACGGCGGACCGCCATGTACCCGCCCGAGGCCGGCCTCTCATATCCGACCCTCGGCCTGGCCGGGGAGGCCGGAGAGGTGGCCGAGCAGATCAAGAAGTCGATCCGCGACGACGGCGGGGAGCTGACGCCCGAGCGCCGGGAGGCCCTCTCGAAGGAGCTCGGGGACGTCCTCTGGTACCTGGCCCAGCTCGCCACCGAGCTCGACCTCGACCTCGACGAGGTCGCGCAGGCGAACCTCGACAAGCTCCTGTCGCGCAAGCTGCGCGGGGTGCTCTCCGGCAGCGGCGACGACCGTTAGGCGACCGCGAAGCGGGCCAGCCGGTCGGCCAGGTGGGCAGGCACCAGTGCCCGCACCCGCACGCCCTCGGCCGTGTCCTCGCGGGCGATCTCGCCGGCGACTTCGTGCAGCTCCGCGAGGCTCGCCCCGTCCGTATAGGGGACCAGCAGCTCCACCGCCCTCAGCGTGTGGGCCAGTTCGGCCTCGATCCGCTCCCCCAGCTCCTGGAGGCCCTCCCCCGTCTCGCCGCTCACCAGCACGCCCTTCGGATGCCGCAGGCGAACGTCCTCGCGGGCCTCGGTGTCGAGCAGGTCGGCCTTGTTGAGCACCAACAGGCGGGGACCGTCGGTGACGCCGATCTCCTCGAGCGTGCTCTCGACCGACCGCATCATCATCTCGATCTGCTCGCGGGGAGCCGAGGCATCCACCACGTGTAGCAGCAGCTGGGCGCGACGGGTTTCCTCGAGCGTGGCGGCGAAGGCGTCCACCAGCTGGTGGGGGAGCTTGGAGATGAAGCCGACGGTGTCGGTCAGCAGGTAGGGACGGCCGGAAAGTCGCAGCGTGCGGGTGGTCGGGTCGAGGGTGTGGAAGAGTCGGTCGCGGACGCTCACCTCGGCTCCGGTGAGGGCGTTCAGCAGGGTCGACTTACCGGCGTTGGTGTAGCCGACGAGCGCCACCGTCGGCAGGGCGGCCCGCTCGCGCTCGGCCCGCTGCACGGCGCGTGTCCCCTTGACATGCTCCAGGCGCCGGCGCAGGGCCGCGATGCGGTCGCGGGCCAGACGGCGGTCGGTCTCGATCTGGGTCTCCCCCGGGCCCCTCGTCCCGATCCCGCCACCGAGGCGCTCGAGGTGGCTCCACAGGCCCCTCATGCGAGCGAGGTTGTACTCGAGCTGGGCCAGCTCGACCTGCAGCTTGCCCTCGGCCGTGCCCGCGTGGGAGGCGAAGATGTCGAGGATCACCGTCGTGCGGTCCACCACCGGAAGCCCGAGCGCCTGCTCGAGGTTGCGCTCCTGGCGGGCGGACAGTTCGTCATCGCAGGCGACCAGGTTGGCGCCGCACTCTTTCGCCAGCTCGCGGGTCTCGGCGAGCTTGCCCCCGCCGAGGTAGGTGTCGGGGTGCGGGTGCTCGCGTCGCTGGACCAGCTCCCCGACGACCGCCACGCCGGCAGTTCGGAGCAGCTCGGCGAGCTCGCTCAGGTCCTCCTCGGCATCGGGTGCCGCGGCGATGCAGAAGGCCCTCTGGCGTGCGCGCCCGGTGGGCTGGGTCCCGTTCCGCTCCCCCCGCACGCGCGTCGCGTCCCCATCACCGCGACCGTTGTGACTCGAATCCATCCACCAATCAGTCTAGGACCTCGGGAGGCCTACTTGGCGAGCGCGCCGAGCCGCTGGACGGCCTCGAGCAGGCGGTCATCCGGGGTGGTCAGCGAGATCCGGAACCACCCCTCCCCGGCCGGTCCGTAGATGGCGCCCGGGGAGAGCACCACCGCGGCCTCTTCGAGCACGTGCTCGCAGTAGGAGGCGGAGCTCTCGTAGCCATCCGGGACCGGGGCCCACACGTAGATGGTCGCGTGCGGCGGGTGGACCTCCACGCCGATCTCCCGCAGCGCCGCGCACACCTGGTCGCGGCGGCGCTCGTAGAGCGTGTTCATCGAGGCGACCTCCCCGTCGGCCTCCGGGGAGAGGGCGGACACACCGGCCAGCTGGACCGCCTCGAACAGGCCCGAGTCGACGTTCGTCTTCAGCCGCCAGTAGGTCTCGAGCGCCTCGGCGTTGCCGACCGCAACCGCGCACCGCCAGCCGGTCATGTTGTAGCCCTTCGACAGCGAGAAGATCTCGATCCCCACGTCCTTGGCCCCTTTGGTGGCCAGGAACGAGGGGGCCGTGTAGCCGTCGAAGGTGATCTCCGAGTAGGCGTTGTCGTGGACCACGAGGATGTCGTGCTCCCAGGCGAACTCCACCACCCGGTCGAAGAAGTTCTCGGGCACGATCGCCCCGGTGGGGTTGTTGGGGTAGTTGAGGTACATCAGCTTGGCCCGCTTGGCCACGTCGGCGTCGATGCGGTCGAGGTCGGGAACGAACCCGAGCTCGGGCTCGAGCGCCATCAGCACCGGCTCGGCCCCGGCCAGCCATGGACCGCCCGTGTAGACGGGGTACCCGGGGTCGGCCGCGAGCGCGTAGTCCTCCGGGTCCAGGAACGCGAGGTTGAGGTTGAAGATCGCCTCCTTGGCCCCGATCGCGGGGATGATCTCCCGGTCCGGGTCGAGGACGACGTCGAAGCGGCGCTCATAGAAGTCGTGGACGGCTTCACGAAAATCCTCGCGGCCGCGGTTGCTCGGGTACTGGTGGGTTTCCGGCTCGGTGACGGCCTCCTGCATCGCCTCCACGATCAGTGGCGGCGTGGGCCGGTCCGGGTCGCCGATGCCGAGGCTGATGACGTCCACCCCCGCCTCGCGCTTGGCGGCGATCTTGCGCTCGAGCTGGGCGAACGCGTACGGCGGGATGCGCTCCAGGCGCTTACTCGGTTTCATGCAGCTCCTTTTCGAGGACTTCGCTGAGCTCGCCGGCGAACACCGGCCGGGCCCAGCCCGTCAAGGTGACCTGTAGATCCTCGCTCACTTCGACCTCGAGCTCCCCCCCGTCGAGTGACACGATGACGGCCGAGGTCTGGGGCTGCGGTCGCTGCTCTTCGGTGTAGGCCACCGCCGCCCCGCTCGCCCCGGTCCCGGACGAGAGCGTCTCCCCCACCCCGCGCTCGAAGATCCGGGCTCTGATCCGGGCGGGCTGGCCCGAGTTGCCCGCCCCCGCCAGCTCCACGTACCACGACACGTTGGTGCGGTTCGGGAAGCGGGGGTCGTTGCAGATCGGGGGCCCCACCGTGGCAAGGTCGAGCCGCTCGAGCTCCTCCTCGGAGGCCAGCCGGATCGAGCACTGGGGGTTCCCGATCGAGACGTGGCGGAAGTCCCATCGGTGACCGTCCACCGACAGCTGCCCGCGACCGTCCGGGGGGCCACCGGGGAAGTCCTCGGAGGCGAGGCTCGCGACACCCATGTCCACCGAGCAGGTGTCCGGTCCCGTGACCGTCGGGCGGATGCGACCGGCGGGCGTGCCGATCGAGAACTCGTCCTTGCCGGTCCACCCGCGGTGGCGCAGATAGAGGATCGCCTCGCGGGCACCGTTGCCCGACAGCTCTGCCTCGGAGCCGTCCGGATTGAAGATGCGCAGGTCGGCCACGTCCTGGGGCTCGGCGGGCTCCGACAGAAGCAGGATCCCGTCGGAGCCGACACCGAAGTGGTAGTCGCAGATGCGACGCACGCGCGCGGGGCTGAGCGCGAACGGGAGCTCGGAACGCTCGACGATCAGGTAGTCGTTGCCCAGGGCCTGCCACTTCTCGAACCGCATCGAGGGCAGGAGTCTATGGGCGTCCCGCCGGCGCCCCCTTGGGCGCTGCTCAGCGTGCCGCGGCTTCGGCCGCGTCCGCGAGCTGCAGCACTTCGCCGGCGACGTCCTGGGGCGTGCGGTCGGTGACATCGACGAGGTGCACGTCGGGGAGCTTTCGCATCCACGTCAGCTGGCGCTTGGCGTAGTTGCGCGTGCGCTGCTTCATCCGCTCGACGTCGCCCCCGAGCAGCTCCTGGAAGCCGAGCGCGCGGCGGGCGGTCCGGGAGGCACCGGCGGCGTCGGCGCGGATCACCTCCTCGCGGGCTCCCTGGCGGATCATCAGGTCCACGCGTTCGTCGATCGCCCGATAGAGAGCGGCGCGCTCCACCGTCAGTCCGGCGAGCAGGGTCGGATGGCGAAGGTCTCGGCTCCACAGCTGCGACGGGCCTTCTGGCGGCTCGAGCTCGCCGAGGTCGAACAGCTCGAGCGCCCTCACGATCCGCTGGCGGTCGTTGCGGTCGATCTCGGCCGCCGCCCACGGGGCCCGTTCGGCGAGCACGGCGTGGAGCGGCTGGGGGCCACGCCGCTCGAGCTCAGCCAGCCAGCGCTCCCGGACCCCCTCCGGAGGAGGGGGCCGCAGGTCGAGTTCGGCCAGGGCGGCACGCAGGTACAGGCCGGTCCCGCCGACGACTATCGGGCGCCGCGAGGCGGCGAGCAGGTCATCGACCTCAGCGTGGGCGAGCTCGGCGTACTGGCCCGCGCTGAAGGAGGCGTCGAGCGGCACGAGCGAAACGAGGCGATGCTCGAGCTGTGCCTGCTCGGCCGCGGAGGCGACCCCGGTCAGCGTCTCGAGGCCGGCATACACCTGAAGCGCGTCGGCGGAGACCGCGACCGGGTCCTCGCCGCGGGCCCGCAGCAGCCGCGCGAGGGCGACCGCGACGGCGGTCTTGCCGACGCCGGTGGGGCCGAACAGCGAGATCACGAGCATCCCTTTAGGCTCTC
>DATJOU010000273.1:0-2789 GCA_035506775.1 Solirubrobacteraceae bacterium
CCGCCGGCGCGGTGCGCGACCACGGGAACATGCTCTCTTCGCAGCTGGTGGTGGCGAACAGCGCTTCGTCGATCTCCTCTGCGGCTTCGGGCTGTGGTTCCTGGGGCAGGGTCGGGATCAGCCCCTCGGAGAGCACGTGCAGGCGCAGCAGCGGGTCGGGGTCTCCCTGCAGGGCCGACCGCACCGCCGCGGGCAGCAGCGCCCGCAGTGCCGGGTTCACGTCGCCGGCCTGGATCGTGCGCAGCAGCCCGGCCTCGTCGAGCGTGCTCGGGTGGCGGCGGCCGTGGCCGTCGTACACCGACCCCGACAGCGCGTGGTGGCGCAGGCGGGCGTTCAGCGAGGCGATGTCGGCGACGGGTTCGCCGGTGATCCCGGCGCAGGCCCGTTTGGAGCACAGTTCCTGCAGCACTCCCGGGAGCGCGCGGAAGCTCGGGATCGCGAACGGTTCCGGCCCGTCCACCGTGACGACCGAGTCGAGCACCATCGCTTCGACGTGCTGGGGGTACTGCTGGGCGTACTCGAGCGCCACCTTGGTGCCGTAGGAGGTGCCATACAGGACCAGCTTTTCGTAGCCGCCCGCGACCCTCAGCGCCTCGATGTCGCGGACGCTTTCCTCGCTCGTGAAGCCTTCCCTGGCGGGGCCGATCTCGAGCGCGCACTGTTCGAACAGGTGCGATATCGAGCCCCCCGTGAAGCGTTCCACGGCCTTGCAGCCGAGCGGGTCAGAGGTGCCGGTGCCGCGCTGGTCGAACACCAGCAGGTCACGGCTGCGCAGCGCCGGGGCGATCGCTTCGGCGATGAATTCGCTCAGCGGCAGCGCGGCCTGGCCGGGGCCGCCGGCGAGCGCGACGACGGCGCTGGTGCTCGGATGCGCGCCCGCCAGCTTGCGCCTGACGCTGAGGGCGATCGAGCCGGAGACGGCTCCGGAGCGGGTCAGGGGGACCGGCAGCGAGGCACACGAGAAGGTGCTCGATTCCGGGCACGGGGTGAAGGTCAGCGAGGCGCCCGCCGCGGGCTGGGCCGCCCACGCGGCCATCACGATCGCGCACAGGAGCCCGGCCGGCACGGTCAGGATGGCGCGGCTGCGCATGGCCGACGACGATAGCGGCCGGGAGCGACCGGTAGACCCGCCTCCGCCACCTGAGGAGCAGCCGCGGGAGCCGCCCCGAGGGCTCCGGTAGTGTGCCCCCAGGGATGGCCGGCGAACGTCAGACGATCGATGCCCCGGGAGCTCCCGACGCGATCGGCCCCTACAGCCACGCCGTGCGGGCCGCCGGGCTGCTGTTCTGCTCGGGGCAGATCCCGCTCGACCCGGCCACCGGGGAGATCACCGGTGCCACCCCCGCCGAGCAGGCCGAGCGCTGCCTGCTCAACCTGGCGGCGGTGTGCGAGGCGGCCGGAACCGAGCTCTCGCGGGCGGTGCGGATGACCGTCTACATGACCGACCTGTCCGCCTTCGCGGCGGTCAACGAGGTCTACGGGAGCTTCTTCGGATCCGACCCCCCGGCGCGGGTGGCGATCGGGGTGGCGGCCCTGCCGCGCGGGGCCCAGGTCGAGATCGACGCGGTGGTGGCGCCGGGCGCCTAGGCTCCGGCGCCGCGCAGCTCGGCGCGCTTGATCTTGCCGCTGGCGGTCTTCGGCAGCTCGGCCGCGAACTCGACCACGCGGGGGTACTTGTAGGGGGCGGTCTCGCGCTTGACGTGCTCCTGGAGCTCGCGCACGAGCTCGGGGCCGGGCGGAGGGGCGCCGTCGCGCAGCACCACCACCGCCCTCACCACCGACCCCCGCTCCTCGTCGGGGGCGGCGACCGCCGCGGCCTCGGCCACCGCCGGGTGGGCGACGAGCGCCGACTCGACCTCGAAGGGGCCGATGCGGTACCCCGCCGAGACGATCACGTCGTCGGCCCGGCCCTCGAAGTACAGCCAGCCCTCCTCGTCGCGGCGGACGCGGTCGCCGGTGTGCCAGCGGGGCCAGTGTCCGGCCGGGGCCACGCTCCAGCTCGGGTGCCCGTCGCCGGGCCGCTCCTCGCGGCGGACCTGCTCGCCGAGGTAGCCGAGGAAGAAGGTCGGGTCGCTGGCGGGGTCGAGCACCAGCTCGCCGTCCTCGATCTCCAGCTGCACGCCGGGCAGCGCCCGTCCCATCGACCCCGGCCGGGCACGCTCGCCGGGCAGGCTCCCGGTCAGCTGGCCCGTCTCGGTCTGGCCGTAGCCGTCCCGGATCTGCAGGCCCGTGGCCTGCTCCCAGGTGCGCAGCACCTCCGGGTTCAGCGCCTCGCCGGCGGCCACCATCCCGCGCAGGTGCGCCAGCGGGCGGAGCTCGGCCCGCTTGGCGATCACGCGGTACTCCGTGGGTGCCATGCAGAGCACGTTCACGCGCTCGCGGTCGAGCAGCTCCAGGCGCTCGTGGGGGTCGAAGCGGGCGTCGTGCAGCAGCGCGACCGCGCCCGCCAGCCAGGGTGCCATGAAGACGTTGCGGGCCGACTTCGACCAGCCGCTGGCCGCCGTGCACCACACCAGCTCGCCGGGGGCGGGGGCGAGCCAGCTGCTCGCCTGCAGGCGCTGGCCGAGCAGGTAGCGCTGGGCGTGGACGACCGCCTTCGGCTCGCCGGCGGTGCCGCTCGTGAAGGTGATCAGCGCCGGCTCCTCGGGCTCGAGCTCGACGGCCGGGGCCGGGTCGCCGGCGAACAGGCCCTCGTCGGGGATCAGGAGCACCTCCGCCTCGGGGGCGGCCCGCTCGAGCTCGGCGCGGTTGCGCTCGTCGGCGATGATCAACGCCGGGCGGGTGACCTC
>DATJOU010000274.1:0-6612 GCA_035506775.1 Solirubrobacteraceae bacterium
CAGGTCACCAAGCAGCTGCACAAGCTCGTCAACGTCCTGAAGATCCGCGACCTCGAGCCGGGCGAAACCGTCGCCCGCGAGCTCGCGCTGTTCAAGGTCACGGCTGACGGGCCCCAGCGCGGCGAGCTGATGCAGATCGCCGAGATCTTCCGCGGCAAGGTCGTCGACGTGACGAAGCGGGCGATCATCATCGAGGTGACCGGGACGACGGACAAGATCGAGGCCTTCGAGACGATGGTCCGCCCGTTCGGCCTGATCGAGATGATGCGCACCGGCGAGATCGCGATCTCGCGCGGGCGCAGCGAGACCTAGCCCGCCCTCGATGCGGGCCACCCGCGCCGCCGGCTCCCCCTTCCGGCTCGGCGACGACGAGCTCCAGCGCCTGCAGCGCAACCTGCGCGCGGCCGTACGCAGGGCGCGGCGGACGGGCGCCCCGGTGCTGGGCGGGATCTCCCTCGAGCTCCCCGCCGACACCCCGCCCGCCGAGGTCGTGTTCGCCTCTCGCCGCACGGGCGAGCGGTGGTTCGTGTTCGAGCAGCCCGACCGTGGCTCGGCCGCCCTCGCGGGGACGGGCGCGGCGGTGGTGCTCGAGGACACCGGCCCGGGCCGCTTCCGGCGGGTCGCCGAGCGCTGGCGCGAGCTGTGCGCCGAGGCGGTCGTGGACAGCCCCGCGGCCCCGGCCGGCGCCGGGCTGGTCGCCTTCGGCGGCTTCGCCTTCGCGCCCGACGGCGCCCATGCACCACACTGGCGCGGCTTCCCCCCGGCCTCGCTGACCGTGCCCGAGCTGGCGCTCGCGCGCGGCGCCGACGGTCACGGCTCGCGCGTGGTGCTGAGCGTGACGGCGCTGGCCTGCCCCGACGACGTGCCGGAGGAGCTCGCGAGCCGCCTCGCCGCGCGCGTGGAGGCGCTGCGGCTGCGGCCGCTGGCGCTGCTGGACCCCGACCCCGCCGGCGAGCACGTGGTGGCCTCCGCGATGGCGCCCGAGCATTACGAACACGCCGTCGCCAGGGCCGTCGCGCTGGAGGAGGAGGGGAGGTTCGAGAAGATCGTGCTCGCGCGCGAGGTGCTCGTGCACGCGCCCGCTCCGTACGACCCGGCGGCCCTGTTCGGCGTGCTGCGGGCCGAGTTCCCCTCGTGCTTCTCGTTCTGTGTCGGCCGCGGCGACGCCACGCTGGTGGCGGCCAGCCCCGAGCTCCTGCTGCGCCGCGAGGGCCACCGTGTGAGCACGCTTGCGCTGGCCGGCTCCACCCGCCGCAGCGCCGACCCGGCGGTCGACGCGCACCTCGGGGAGCAGATGCTGCGCGACCCCAGCTACCGCGAAGAGCACGCCATCGTCGCCCGGCGCATCGAACGCACGCTGCGCTCCCACGCGATCTGGGTGGCGGCCGCCCCCGAGCCCCAGCTGGTGCGGATCGCCAACATCCAGCACCTCGCCACCCCGATCCGCGCCCAGCTGGCGAGCCCCCTCGACACGCTCGCGCTGGCCGGAGCGATGCACCCCACCCCGGCGGTCGGCGGCGAGCCGCTGGCCGAGGCGGCGCCGCTGATACCGGCCCTGGAGGGGCTCGACCGTGGCTGGTACGCGGGGCCCGTCGGCTGGACCGATGCCAACGGCGACGGCGAACTGTGCGTGGCCCTGCGCTGCGCGCTGCTGCGCGGCGCCGAGGCGCGCTGCTACGCCGGCAACGGCATCGTGCGCGACTCCGATCCGGCCCGCGAGCTGGCCGAGACCGAGATCAAGCTGCAGGCCCTGCTCCCGCTGCTTGCGGGCTGAGCGCCGCCGCCGTCGCCTCCCACAGCCGCCGATGCAGGCCCACGTTGGCGGCCCGTTCGGTCTTCACCTCGACGATCGTGGAGCCGGGCGCGGCCAGTGAGCGCTCGAGCGCCGCCCGCAGGCCCCTGATGTCGCCGGCGAGCTCGTGCCCGAGGCCATACAGCTCGGCGGCGCGGGCGAAGTCGAGCCCGGTGGGGGTGGCCACGTGGGTCTCGTACAGCTCCTGCTCGGGGATCCCGGCGACGGGCAGGAAGTCGAAGATCCCCCCGCCGCCGTTGTCGAGCAGCACGATCGTCAGCGCCAGCCCGAGCCGCCGGGCCGCCAGCAGGCCCCCGATGTCGTGCGCCAGCGCGACGTCGCCGATCAGCAGCACGACCGGCCCCCCGCCGGCCGCGGCCGCTCCGAAGGCCGAGGACACGGTCCCGTCGATGCCGTTCGCCCCGCGGTTGCACAGCACCCGCGGCGGGTCCTGCCTGACGGGCCAGAAGCTCTCGATGTCCCTAACCGGCATCGAGGAGGCCACGAACAGCGTCGCCTCGCCCGGCAGCACCGTCCCCAGCTCGGCGGCCACCGCCGGCTCGGAGACCTGGTGCCCGTCGAGCACGCCCAGCAGTGCCTGCGCAGCGAGCTCGTCGGCCCCCCGCCATCCCGCCAGCCAGTCGCGCTCGGCGCCGCGCTCCCGACCCGCGCCCGCCTCGAGCTCCTGCGTGAGCGCCGCGAGCGTCGCGGTGGGGTCGAGCGCCAGCGAGCGGCTGAGGACGGAGCTCGGGTCCTGCCACGCCCCCTCGGGGTCGAGCGCCACCTGCTCGATCCCGTCGAGGCCCGCCAGCCAGGTGCGCAGCGGCTTGGACACCGGCAGATCGCCCACCCTCACGACCAGGTCGGGCTCGTGGGCGGCGGCGAAGCCGCCGTCGCGCAGCAGCGCGTCGTAGTGGGCGACCGCGGCGTCCCCCCGGCGGGCGCCCGAGAGCGGATCCCCCAGCAGCGGCCACCCGGCCGCCTGCGCGAACGCCGCGGCCGCGGCGGCGAGGCCGTCCCCGCGCTCGTCGCGCCCCGCGACCAGCAGGCCCCGGCGGGAGCCGCGCACCAGCTCGCCGAGCTCGCGCTCGGCGTCGGCCGACGCCGGCACCGGGATCGAGCGCCGCACGTACGGCTGCCCCCCGGGTCGCCCGCTCGCGTCCTCGGGCAGCTCCCCCTCGCCGATCAGCGGCTCCCGCAGCGGGAAGTTCAGGTGCACCGCGCCGGGACGGCCCTCCAGCGCGGTCCAGTAGGCCCGGCAGGCGAGCGTGCGCACGAAGCGCAGCTGCCCCGGCCCGGCGCCACCCTCGAGTGAGACCTCGAAGAACCACTTGGCGGCGCTTCCGAACAGCTTCAGCTGGTCGATCGCCTGCCCGGCTCCGACCTCGCGCAGCTCCGCGGGCCGGTCGGCGCTCAGGACCAGCAGCGGCACCCTTGCCTCGCGGGCCTCGATCACGGCCGGCCCAAGCTCGGCCACGGCGGTGCCGGAGGTGCACGCCACCGCCGCCGGCAGGCCGCTGCGCTTGGCCAGCCCGAGCGCGAAGAAGCCCGCGCAGCGCTCGTCGACATGCGAGTGGCAGCGCAGCCGTGGCTCGCGCGCGAGCGAGATCACCAGCGGCGTCGAGCGCGAGCCGGGGGAGGTGCACGCGTGGCGCATGCCGCAGCGGGCCAGCTCGTCCACGAACGCCCGCATCAGCACATACGTGTCGGTCGCGCCGGTCAGGCCCGGGATCCCCCTAGGATCGGCTGGTGCCGGAGAGCATCGTCCTGCTGCACGGCTTCGGCGGCACCCGCCATGCATGGGACGGCGTCGTGGCCCATCTCGACGCGCAACGCTATCGCCCCATCGCCCTGGACCTGCCCGGCCACGGCGACGCCGCCGGGGCGGAGGGGCCGGTCACGTTCGCGGGCTGCGTCGAGTACGTGCTCGAGAGGAGCCCCGAGCGGTTCGCCCTCTGCGGCTACTCGCTCGGCGGGCGGATCGCGCTGCAGACCGCGCTGGCCGCGCCCGAGCGCGTGATGGAGCTGGTGCTCGTCTCCACCACCGCCGGGATCGAGGATCCCCACGAGCGCGAGCGCCGCCGCCTCGCCGACCGGCGCCTGGCCGACGAGCTCGAGAGCGAGCCCTACGAGCAGTTCATCGAACGCTGGCGCTCGCAACCGCTGTTCGCCGACGAGCCGCCGCGCGTGGCCGAGCTGGCACGCGAGGACCAGCGCCGCAACACACCGGCACCGCTCGCCCGCGTGTTGCGGGGAGTGGGAACGGGCGAGATGGAGCCGTTGTGGGGCCGGCTGGCGGAGCTGCTGATGCCGGTCGCGGTGGTGGCCGGCGAGCGCGATCAGAAGTTCCTCGCGATCGCCCGGCGCCTGACCGAGCTGATCGCCCACGCGCACCTGCACGTACTCGACGGCGGCCACGCGCTGGCGCTCGAGTGCCCAGGGGAGCTGGCGGCGGTCCTGCGGGCGACACCCTAGACGAGCCCGAGCCCCGGCCCGTCCGGCAGCGCGATCTCGCCCCCGCGGGCCGGGAGCGGGTCCTCGAGGTCCTCGAACAGCGGCAGCGTGGCCAGTCCGCAGTGGGCCAGCGGGCCGTCCGACAGCAGCGCCGCGGCCGTGTGGAGGGCGGCGGCCACACCGACCGGGCCGTCGAGGCCCGAGGTGAGGTACACCTCGGCGCCGCTCGACCGGACCTGGGCGGCGGCCTCGAGCGTGGCGGCGATGCCCCCGCAACGGGACAGCTTCAGGCACACCGCGTCGGCGGCGCCGGCTCCCGGCGCGCCCGGCTCGGCGGCGGTCTCGTCGATCGCCACCCGCGCCCGGACGGCCTCCCGAACCCGGCGCACGTTCTCGAGCCCGTGGGTGGGCTCCTCGACCAGCTCCAGGCCGGCGGGTTCGAGCGATCCGATCGCGGCCACCGCCTCGGGGACGCTCCAGGCGCCGTTGGCGTCGACGCGCAACCCGACGGTCGGCCCGACCGCGGCCCGCACGGCCGCCACCCTGCCGGCGTCGTCGCCGACGCCGACCTTGACCTTCACCACCCCGAACCCGGCACGGGCGGCGGCGGAGGCCTGCTCGGCGGCGCCGGCACGGTCCTCGGCCGTGACGGTCGCGTTGACGGGCACGCTGCGGGCGGGCTCCGGGCACAGCAGCTCGGCCACCGGCCGCCCCGCCCGCCGCCCGGCCAGGTCCCACAGGGCGATGTCCACCGCGGCCAGCGCGGCGGGGAGGTCGTCGATCGCCCGGCAAGCGTCGAGCAGCTGCTGCAGCGGGTCGCCGAACCCCGGGGCGCCCTCGAGCAGCGGACGGTAGTGCTCCAGCGCCCGCTCGGCCCGCTCCAGCGGGACGCCGTCGTAGGGCTCCAGGGGGGCGGCTTCGCCGACGCCGGTCACGCCCTGCTCGTCGGTCAGCGTCAGCATCGACACCACCCGCTCGCTCACGGTCCCGTAGGAGGTGTGCAGCGGCGAGGCGAGCCTGAAGGCCTGACGCTGCAGCTCGACCTTCACGAGGGGATCCCGCCGCTGGCCAGGATCCCGGCCGAGAACAGCACGCAGAACAGCAGCTGCAGCAGCCCCGTGCGGGCGAGCGCCCCGTTCAGCGCCGGCCCGTCGGTGCGGGTGCGGATCACCCGGATCAGGGCCAGCGCCAGCGGGATCGTCAGCCAGGGGAGGAACAGCCAGGCTTGCATCGACCCGAACACCCACGGCAGCGGGGCGCACACGAACGCCCCGCCGAGCATCGCCGCGTACAGCACCCGGGTCCGTTCCCGCCCGAGCCTCACGGCCAGCGTCCGCTTTCCCGCCCGGCGGTCGGTCTCGAGGTCGCGGACGTTGTTGACGACCAGGATCGCGCTCGCCAGCAGCCCCACCGGGACCGCGCACACGAACGCCTGCCAGGGGAGCTGCTGGACCTGCACGAAGTAGGAGCCCGTGACCGCCACGATCCCGAAGAACAGGAACACGAACAGCTCGCCCAGGCCCACGTAGCCATAGGGCCGTGGCCCGCCGGTGTAGAGGACGCCGGCCAGGATCGATGCGGCCCCGATCGCGAGCAGCTCCCAGCCGGCCACCGCGATCAGATAGATCCCGCAGGCGCATGCGAGGCCGAAGGTCACGTAGGTGGCGATCAGGACCTGCCCAGGGGGGACAAGGCCCCCGGCGGTCACCCTCACCGGGCCGAGCCGGTCCTCGGTGTCGGCTCCCCGGCGCGCGTCGGAGTAGTCGTTGGAGAGGTTGGTGCCGACCTGGATGAACATCGCTCCCAGCAGCGCCGCCACGAACGCGAGGGCTTCGAAGTGGCCGGCGCCGAGGGCCAGCGAGGTGCCGACCAGCACCGGGGCGATCGCGGCCGGGAGCGTCCGCAGGCGCGCGGCCATGACCCAGATGCGGGCGGTGGCCAAGCTGCTACGCCCGCTTGGGGAAACGCGAGAAGTCGGGTTTGCGCTTCTCGCGGTAAGCGTTGCGGCCCTCCTGGGCCTCCTGGTTTTCGTAGAAGAGCAGGTTGGCGTCGTGGGCGAGCTGCTGGATCCCGGCGAGGCCGTCCTCGGCCGCGTTGAAGCTCGCCTTCATCATCCGCAGCGCGAAGGGGGACAGGGCGAGCATCTCCCGGCACCAGGCGACGGTTTCGTCCTCCAGCTGCTCGAGTGGCACGACGGCGTTCACGAGGCCGATCTGAAGCGCTTCCTCGGCCGAGTACTGGCGGCACAGGAACCAGATCTCGCGCGCCCGCTTGGGCCCGACGAGGTTCGCCAGCAGCCCCGCCCCGAAGCCGCCGTCGAAGGAGCCCACGCGCGGGCCGACCTGGCCGAAGCGGGCGTTGTCGGC
>DATJOU010000275.1:0-4235 GCA_035506775.1 Solirubrobacteraceae bacterium
CGCGGCCCGCTCGCCGGCCCCCGCCACCGCGGCGGCCGTCGCGGGTGGCACCGCCGCCCCGCCACGCGCGCCGGTGCCGCCGCTCCGTCCGGTCAACACCCCGGGGCCGCCGACCTCGGGTGCGACACCCGCGCCCGCTGCCGCAGCCGCGGCGGGAGCGGCGTCCGCCGGCGCGAAGACCGCGGCCCGCCCCCAGCCGGGCGGGGCGGGGCGCTTCCCGCCCGCTCCTCCCACGGATGGCGGGCGCCCGCCGCTGAGCGACGACAAGCCCGTTCCCGAGGTGGCCCCTGCGACCGCGACCGGTGAGAAGGGACCGATCACCCGCCACCGTGCCGGCCGCGGGCGCTCCGGCAGGTCCTCGGCCGGCAAACGCGCGCTGCTGATCGGCGCGCTGCTCGCGGGGATCGCCGTGATCGCCGTGATCGTGAGCTCATCCGGAAGCGGCAGCACCAACCACGGGACGGCCTCCACGACCACCGTCTCGACGGTCGCGGGCTCGCACCATTCCGGGCACTCGAAGGGCGGCTCGACCCACTCCGGCCTGTCGGCGGCGGCGAAGGCGGCGATGACGCTGACCGTGCTCAACGGCACCGAAACCGAAGGGCTCGCCCACCGTACCGCGGCGTCGCTCCAGCGCGCCGGCTACTCGCAGGCGACTCCCCTGGGCGGCAGGCCCAGCGGCCCCAACCAGTCCACCGTCGTGGAGTACGCCCCGGGTCAGCGCGCCGACGCCGAAGAAGTGGCCCGCGCGCTCTCGGTGGGCACGGTGCGGCCGCTCGAAGAATCGGTCTCCGCGCTCGCCGACTCGGCCCAGGTCGTGGTGATCATGGGCGCCGACGCGGGCGCCACGGGCCAATAGCCGGCTTCCTCGATATCCCCGAGCGCTCGGTCAAGCCCCGCGAGCGCGGGATAACGCACGTGATCGACCGGGGCCTGTCGGTGGCCGAGGTGGACAGCCTGCTGGAGGTGTCCTCGGCGATCGTGGATCTCGCCAAGCTCGGGTGGGGCACGGCGGTCGTGAGCCCCAACCTGAAGGCCAAGCTCGAGCGCTACGCCTCGGCCGGGGTGCCCGTGGTGCTCGGCGGGACGCTCACGGAGATAGCCATCCGCCAGGGCCGGGTGGAGGGTCTGATCGCCTGGCTGCGCGAGCTCGGGCTGCGCCACGTCGAGGTCTCCGACGGCACGATCGCCATCGAGCCCGACGTCAAGACCCACCTCATCCGGACCCTCGCCGCCGGCGGCTTCACGGTGCTCTCGGAGGTCGGCAGCAAGGACACGGACTTCATCATGCCCCCCTATGTGTGGGTGGAGCAGATCGAACGGGACCTCGAAGCGGGGGCGTGGAAGGTGATCGCCGAGGCCCGCGAGTCGGGGACGGCCGGCATCTACCGCGGGACCGGCGAGCCACGGACCGGGCTGATCGAGGAGATCGCCCACGCCGTGGAACCCGACCGGATCATCTTCGAGGCGCCACGGCGCGAGCAGCAGGCCTGGCTGCTGCGTCACTTCGGAACCGAGTGCAACCTCGGCAACATCGCCCCCGCCGACGTGCTCTCGGTCGAGACGCTGCGCCTGGGCCTGCGCTCCGACACGGTCGAGCGCTTCGCGCTGGGCGGCGCGGATTGAGCAGCGCCGGCGCCGACGCGGGCCGCCTCGCCGGCAGCAACGGAGCCGCCGCCACCCGCAGGGGCCCTCCCGTCCCCCTCGCCAGCCTGGTGCTGGGGCTGCTGGTCGTCGCCTGCCTGGGCGCCTTCTTCCTGACCCAGCGGCTGAAGCACACGCCGACGGCCGTGCAGGCGTTCGAGCTGACCCCCGTGTTCTCGCCCTACCCGGGCTCGCCCCTGGAACAGGAGGCGATCTCGTTCAAGCTCAAACAGGCCGACGCCGTCACCGTGACGATCATCGACTCGGAAGGCGACGTCGTGGCCACCCTCGTCCGCGGGCGGCGGCTGGCGCGTTACAAACAGTTCTCCCTGCGCTGGAACGGCCGCCGGGGCGTGGCCCACCGCTACCGGGTCACGCACACCCCCAGCGGGCGCACCGTGCTGGTGGCGCTGCCGGCGGGCCCGTTGGCCAAGCCGGGCGACTACCGCGTCGAAATCCACCTCCACGACCAGCAGCGCACGATCCGCTCGCCCCGCAGCTTCTCGCTGGTGGCGCGGTGAGCGGGGCGGCCCCGGCGCTCGCCACCCGGCTCCCCTCGACCGGGGTGCTGGCGCTCTACGGCGTCGCGGCCCTGGTCGTGGTCGGCGTGCTGACGGTGCTCATGCGCCGCCACCGCGACGCGCTGCCGATGCTGGCCGTGTTCGCCCTCCCCTTCCGGGTCCCGATCTCCTCGGGGGGCCGCACCGTGAACCTGCTCGTGCCGCTGTACCTGGTCGTGGCGGCGGGCATCCTCGCGCACCTTCTCCCGGCGCTGCGGGAGGCCAGGCGCAGCGGGCACTGGGGCTTGGGGCGACCCCGCCGCGAACTCGCCTTCTGGGCCACCCCCTCGGGGCTGACGTGGCTGCTGGGGGCCACGGTGGCGCTCTACGCCCTGCAGACCACCTACTCCAGCGACGCGGCCAAGGGGGGCGAGAACCTGCTGTTCTTCTACCTACCGTTCGGCTTCCTGTTCGTGCTGCTGTCGATGGTGCGGTGGAGTCGGGAGCTGCTGCTGCGGTGCCTCGCGATAGCCGTCGTGGAGGCCGTGCTGTTCGCCGGCGTGGGCTTCGTGGAGTACTACCGGAAGTCGCTGTTCCTGAATCCCAAAGTCGTCGCCGCCAACCAGTTCGACAACTACTTCCGCGTCAATTCGGTCTTCTTCGACCCCAGTATCTACGGGCGCTTCCTGGCGCTCGTCATGATCGCCGTCTGCACGGTGGTGCTGTGGGTCGCCGACCGCCGCGTGGTGATCGCCGGCGCGTGCGTGCTGGGGTGGCTGCTGGCGGGTCTCGTGACGAGCTTCTCGCAGTCGAGCATCGCCGCGCTGCTGCTCGGCCTGGCCGTGCTCGGCGCATGGCGCTACGGGGTGCGGGTCACGCTGCTCACCTCGGCGGGGCTGTTGGTGCTCGCGCTGGTGGTGCTGCTGGCGGCGCCCAAGAGCCTGCACTTCGGGCTGAAGGGCTCCGGCGGCTCGACCAGCAACGCCACCAGCGGCCGCTCGACGCTGATCGAAGGCGGGCTGAAACTGTTCGCCAGACGGCCCCTGCAGGGCTACGGCTCGGGCTCCTTCGAAACCGAGTACCGGCGGGTCGCCGACACCACCAACCAGAACGCCGTGTCGGCGTCGCACACGATCCCCGTGACGATCTCGGCCGAGCAGGGTGTGATCGGCCTGGCGATGTACGTGGCGCTGCTGCTCAGCGCCTTCGCGGTCCTGTTCCGGGGCGCCGGGCGCTCCCCGCCGCGGATCGCGATCGCGGCCTGCTTCGCCGCCCTGGTGCTGCACACCTGGACGTACGCCGACTTCCTCGAGGACCCGTTCACCTGGACGCTGCTGGCGGTGGGCGCGGCGCTCGCGCGCGCCGGCGCCCCCGGCCCGGCAGCGGCGCCCGCGCAGCCGCTCCGCGCCC
The DNA here is from genome assembly GCA_035506775.1 of Solirubrobacteraceae bacterium. GTDB lineage: Bacteria > Actinomycetota > Thermoleophilia > Solirubrobacterales > Solirubrobacteraceae > Palsa-744. The sequence continues at coordinate 3,555 of DATJOU010000275.1, forward strand.
AGGCGGTGGGGCCGTGAGGCGCCGGCCCGGCAGCGGCTGAGAAGGGGTCCGAGGGGCGGTGCTGGACTACCTCAAGCGCCTGGTCGTGTCGGGCGCGGCGTACCAGTTCGGGGACATCCTCGCGAAGGCCCTGGCGCTGCTGACGCTGCCCCTCTACACGCGTCACGTCAGCCCGGAGGGATACGGGGCCGCGGAAACGCTGCTGACCGCGGTGATCCTCGTGAGCATCCTGTTGCGCGGCGGGGTGGGGGAGGCGTTCATCCGCTTCTACTTCGACGACACCGACGAGCAGCGCCGGGCCCGCATCGCCCGCACCGCCACGGCCACAGTGGCGTGGACCACGACGGTCGCCTCGCTGGTGGCGCTGCTCTTCTCCGGCGCCCTCTCACGGGCGCTGCTCGGCTTCCACGACCCGCTGCTGCTCGACTGCGCGATCCTCGGGCTGTGGGCCTTCACGAACCTGGAAATGGCCTACGCCCAGCTGCGCGTGGACGAACGCCGGCGCACCTACCTGTACGCCTCGGCTGCCAACGTGATCCTGAGCGTCAGCTTCACGGTGGTGCTGGTCGTGTTCCTGGGCCAGGGGGCCCGCGGGCTGCTGCTGGGGAACTTCGGTGCCTCGGCGGTGATCGTGCTCGCCCTCTGGTGGGTGCTGCGCCACCGCTTCTCGCTGCGGGCGCG
>DATJOU010000276.1:0-8432 GCA_035506775.1 Solirubrobacteraceae bacterium
AGGTGGGCTCCTACGGCACCCACCACACGCACGGCCTGGCGAAGGCCAAGCGGGCCCGCTTCCTGATCGCGTCCACCAGCGAGGTCTACGGCGACCCCCACGTGCATCCCCAGCCGGAGAGCTACTGGGGTCACGTCAACCCGATCGGCCCCCGCGGCGTCTACGACGAGGCCAAGCGCTACGCCGAGGCCCTGACGATGGCCTACCACCGACAGCAGGGCGTGGACACGGCGATCGTGAGGATCTTCAACTCGATCCTCGCCGACGAGCAGGTGCTCTACGACGACGGCACCGAACTGCGCCGCGAACCGGTCGAGCAGGCGGCGGCCCGCTTGATCCCGTATGCGTGGGCGGCTGGGTACACGCCCCGCCGCGAGTCGATGGCGCCGGTTTCGTCCGGAGCCCTGGCCACCGCTCCGGCGAGCACGGTGCCCGCGCTCGAGTACCCCCTCGACGGCTACACGGTCCCGGCCTTCGGCGACGGCGGACAGCTGCAGGCGGCGCCCGCATCGCACCTGATCGCCCACCCGACGAGCTCCCGCTGCTTCGAGGTGCGCACCCGCTATGGCCGCTCGATACGCGTCACCGGCGATCACTCGGTGTTCACCGAGGGCCCGGACGGCGAGCCGGTCCCGATCCCCGTCGAGGAGCTCGAGCCAGGGAAGCGGATCGCGATCGCACGCCGCATCGAAGTGCCCGAGCGCGACCGCCGCGAGGTCAGCATGGTCGACGTCTGGCACCGCACGGAGGACGACTCGTGGGATCTCACGGTCGAGGCCGAGGGTCTGGGCGAGCTCGCGTGGGATCGTCGCCGGGAGCTGTTCGGGCTGCTGGTGTCCCAACGCCGCAACAACGGGCCAAACTGGCGCAACGGGGCTTGGACGAAGTTGATCTACATGCGCCGGAATAACCGGCTTCCGTTGCCGATCCTGCGGCGAGTGGTCGACCGAGTGCCCGACGGTGCGCGTGTGCGGCTGCACCACCCAGGACGGAGCAACTCGCTTCCAGCAAGGATCGAGATCACCGACAGCCTGCTCTGGTTGCTCGGACTCTGGGTCGCCGAGGGCTGCACCCACGAGAAGGGCAAGAACGCATACATCACGATCTCCTGCGAGGAGCCTGTTCTGCATCGGGCCCGGAAGATCATCGAATGCGAGTTGGGCCTGCACGTCGTGTATGCGCCAGCCAGTGCTGCACGATCGGCATCGATCTTCATCCATTCGAAGCTCTTGCTGAGGCTGATGGACTACTTCGGGTTCGACGAGGGCCGCAAGAGGATCCCGGGGTGGATCCTGGGACTCCCACTGAGTCGCTTGAAGTGGTTCCTTGAGGGCTACAGGGAGGGCGACGGGGTGCACTCGGGGCGCCTGTTCGAGCAGGCAATCACCCACCAGTTCTCAACGGTGAGCGACGAGCTCAAGGACGATCTGATCGTCGCCCTCGCACGCTTTGGCCTTGTCGCTTCCGTTGGACGTTACGCGAGCACGTTTCGCAAGAAGACCGGCGACCGCCGCTATCCCTATTGGAGCGTGCGGGTCAACAGCGTTTCTCCTTGGAACATCCTCGAATGGGATGGAGGAGTGAGGCAACGCCTCCGCGCGCCCGTGACCGGGGATCTAGTGTGGGCGGCAGTGACGGCCGTGGAGGAGATCGATGCCACGCCGCTCGTATACGACTTCTCCGTGCCCGAAGTCGAAAACTTCTGGGCCGGCACGGGCGTGATGGCGCACAACACCTTCGGGAGCCGAATGAGGCCCCACGACGGCCGTGCGATCCCCACGTTCCTGCGTCAGGCGCTCGCCAACCGCCCGCTCACCGTGTTCGGCGACGGCGGCCAGACGCGGTCCTTCTGTTACGTGAGCGATCTGATCAGAGGGCTCATCGCGCTGTCCGAGTCCGGGTACCACGAGCCCGTGAACATCGGCAACCCGGACGAGTTCACGCTGCTGGAACTGGCGGAGACGGTCAAGGAGCTGACCGAGTCGAGCTCGGAGATCGTGTTCGAGGCGCTGCCGGTGGACGACCCCAAGCAGCGACGACCCGACATCACGCTCGCGAAGGAGCTTCTCGGTTGGTCTCCGGAAGTGTCCCTGCGTGAGGGCCTGCGGCGCACGATCGAGGACTCGGGAATCGAGATCCTCCTGGGTGGTGAGTCTCGGTCCTAGCCCCGAACAGCCGTCGAGGCGTACCGGGGCGAGGACCCCTGGACCGCTCCATGTGAGAGGGTGAGGTGTTGTGGACCGCGAGATGAGTTCAGGTCGGGCAGGGACCTCAGCTCCACCGCCAAGGGGTTCGCGGGGTGCCTCCACGCCCCCGCTGAATCGCCCGTCCCGGTTCCGTCGTGAGCCGGAGGGCCTCGCCGAGGAGGGTCGGACGATGAGGATGATCGGTGGCGCCCACACGGCGGCCGCCGCGACGGTGCCGCTGCAGGTCAGCGAGCGCGACATCCGCCGCAAGCGTCCCCCTGCGCTGTCGTTCCTCGCGCGCGCGTCCACGATCGGGCGCGGGCTGCGTGTGATCTCGTTGCTGGCACTCGACTTCGCGGCGGTCGCGCTGGCGATCTTCACCGCGCTGCTGCTCAAGGAAGCCGTCCACGGGTCCGTTGACCTCAGCAACTCGGCCCACGGAACGAGGCAGTTCCTGCCCTTCGCCTACCTGCTCACGGCGCTCCTGTTCGCCCGCTCGGGCCTGTATGCCGAGCGTTCCCAGCGGCCGGGCCTCCCGCGGATCGTCGGGTCGCTGTTCCAGGTGGCGGTCGTGGCCCTGATCTTTGCCGTCGTCAGCGGCGAGCACTTCTCCAGCTACTACCTGTTCTGGAGCTCGCTGCTGTTCGCGATCATCTACGTGTCGGCCGCCCGGGGCGCCTACGACCGCATCACCGACGAGGTGATGAAGGCCGCCGGCTACCAGCGCCGGGCGGTGCTCGTCGGGCGCGGCGGGCAGATCGCCGAGGTGGCGGGCGCGCTGCGCTCCTCCTCCCACCTGCCCACCGAAGTGCTCGGCTTCCTCTCCCCCGACCCGCTCCCGGAGAACGGCCTGCCCTCGCTCGGCTCGCTGGAGGACCTCGAGCACGTGCTCGACCAGACGAAGGTGGACGAGGTGATCATCGCCGACTCGGACTTCCCCAAGGACGACGCCGTCGAGCTCGTGGACCGCTGTCACCAGCGCGGCGTGACCGTCCGCCTGGCGCCCTCGACGATGGAGATCCTGATCCATCGCGCGGAGTTCGTGCCGGGGCAGTCGCTGCCCCTGTTCGAGCTCGGACCGCCGGTCTTCGAGGGCATCGACTTCGCGCTCAAGCGGACCTTCGACATCGTCGGCTCGATCCTGCTGCTGATCGTGCTGAGCCCGCTGCTGCTCGCCATCATGCTCGCCGTCCGTCTCACCTCCAAGGGTCCCGCCTTCTACCGCTCTCCCCGCCGGGGGATCGGCCAGCGCCCGTTCGCGTGCCTGAAGTTCCGCACCATGCAGCTCGACGCCGAGGAGCGCCAGGGCGACCTCGAAGACCTCAACGAGGCCAGCGGGGCGCTGTTCAAGATCCGGGAGGACCCCCGTCTGACGCCGGTGGGCGGCTTCCTGCGGCGCTTCTCACTCGACGAGCTGCCCCAGCTGGTCAACGTGCTGCGCGGCGAGATGTCGCTCGTCGGCCCTCGGCCGCTGCCCGAACGCGACTACGACATGCTCGAGGAGTGGCACCGCAAGCGCTACCTGGTGCTGCCCGGGATCACCGGCCTGTGGCAGGTGTCGGGGCGCTCGGAGCTGGACTTCGACGACCTCGTGAACCTCGACTTCATGTACCTCGAGCGCTGGTCGCTGGCGCTCGACCTGACGATCCTGCTGAAGACGGTCCCGGCGGTGCTCACCCGCCGGGGCGCGTACTGACTCAGGCGCCCTCTACGCCGGGACGGCGCGGGCGTCTGCGCGCGGGACTGGTCCCGTTGCGATGGTCGGCCGTCTCCGCGAGGGCGCTCGCGTAGGCCGCCCAGGTGGCCCGGGCCGCGTCCCGCCAGCTCCACGGCGGGGGCGCGGGGGCGGGCCGGGTGGCGGCTTCGGCCGCCATGACCAGCGAGCGCATGTCGCCCTGGGGGACGAACGTGACGCGCTCCCCGAGCACCTCGGCGAGGGCGGGCACGCGGCAGGCCGTCACCGGTGTCCCGCAGGCGAGCGCCTCCACGGCCGGGAACCCGAAGCCCTCGCCCTCGGAGGAGAGCACCAGCGCGTGGGCACCGCTGTAGATCGCCGCCAGGTGCTCGTCGGAGACCTGGCCGGTGAGGGTCACCTCCGGCAGCTCGTGCGCCCACGGCTGCGTGGGGCCGACCATCACCAACGGCAGCTGCCGTGGCGCGGCCGCCAGCTGGCGCACGTGTTTGGTGGGGTCGGGGTGGCGCAGCGCGCCCACCCACACGAGATAGCGCTCGGGCAGTTTGAAGCGCTCCCGCACGGCCGCCACCTCGCGGTCGCAGCGGGGTCGCATCGCAGGGTCCGCGGCGTGCGGGATCACGACCACCCGTTCGCGCTCCACGCCGAGCTGCTCGACGGCGTCGTCCGCCACCGCCTGGGTGGGCACGACGACCCGCATCGCCCGCTGCACGGCGAGGTCGCGCAGCCGCTGGCGCAGCCCCGTACGCAGGTGCTCGCTGCGCCGTTTGCGGCGCGTGAGGTCGTGAACGGTCACGACGGCGGGACAAGGGGTGCGGAGCATCGCCCCCTCCATCCAGGGGGCGTGCAGGAGGTCCGCCTCGCCGGCCCGCATGGTCGCCGCCGGACGGTTGGTCTCGATCAGCTCGTCGCTGTCGCCCGGAAGCTCCCGCAGTGCCGTCAGCAGGCACCGCGAGTAGCGGCCGATGCCGTCCGCCTCGGACAGCGGCCGGGTATCGAAGGCAACCTTCAGCGCTGCTCCCCGACGCCTCGACTGGCACCCCGCCCGTGCACGGACGCGATCGTAATCGTTTGCGTTCGCGCGTGGGAAGTGCTGGCACGCAACGTGCAGCCCAAGGTTCACCTCATAGCCTTCACGCGATGCCCTCGAGCCCGTATCACGAGGCGGTCTGGGAGTCGCTTCCGGGCGACCTCGAGCCGAGCGACTGGCAGGCCCGCCTGCGCTTCCTGCTCGACCACGTCCGCTCCGGGCAGCGGGTGCTCGACCTCGGCTGCGGCGAGGGCCGCTTCGCGGCCGAGCTGCAGCGCGCCGGCGCGGAGGTGCTGGCGGTGGACGTCGCCGAGGAGCCGCTCCGGCGCGCCCGCTCGGCCCACCCGGCGCTCGAGCTGTCGCTGATCGCCGCCGACGGGGGATGGGATCTGCCCGACGCCGGCTTCGACGTGGTGTGGGCCGGCGAGGTGATCGAGCACGTCACCGACACCGCCGGCTGGCTGTCGGAGGTCCGCCGTGTGCTGCGGCCGGGAGGGTCCCTGCTGCTGAGCACTCCCGCGCATCCGCCGCTGCGGCGGCTCGCGCTGGCGCTCCTGCCGGGTGCGTGGGAGCGGCATCTGGACCCACGCGGCGATCACCTGCGCTTCTATACCCGCCGCTCGCTGCGCGAACTCCTGGACGACTTCCGCTTCGAGCAGCTGCAGATCGCCTCGCTCGGCCCGCCCCTGGTCCCCCGCGTGCTGCTGGCGGCGGCGGTCCGGTCGCGCTTTTGAGGGACCCCTCCCGTCAGCGGCCGGTGCCGCGCATCAGTTCCACCAGCCGGTTGTAGATTTCGATCGATTCCGGCTGGGCGGCGGGGCCGCTGACCGCTTCGGGGGCGATCGACTCGGGGTTCAGGTACACGTAGGCCTGCAGCTCCTCGAGCGCGGCCCGCGGCCGTTCGTGCAGGTCGTACCGCGACAGTTCGAGCCACGTCTGCGGGTTGGAGGGCTGCAGCTTCACCGCCTGCTGCAGCGTGCGGCGGGCCCCTTCGTCGAGTCCGGCCGACGCCTGCACGGCGGCCAGCGCGAAGCGGGCTTCGGTGGACAGCGGGTCGCGCGAGACGGCGGTGTGGGCGGCTTCGACGGCGGCCCGGCGATGCCCGGCTTCCGCGAGCGCGAGCGCCTGCGCACGGGCTTCTTCGGATCGCTGCGGCTGCCACTGCGTCCAGGCGGCCAGCAGCGCGGCCACCACGACCACGCCGGCCAGCGCCGGCCGGGGGTCGATCTCACGTCCCCCCGGGAGCCGCCACCGCCACGGCGCGGCCTCGCCCGCGGGTTCCGCCGCAGGCTGCAGCGGACCCCGCCCCGCGAGCCAGCCCGCGCACAGCAGCGCCACGCACGCGTCCCCCGGGATGTACCAGGTCCAGTCGATCAGCGAGTGGACCCCGAACACGACCACGATGCAGAGCATGCTCAGCAGCGCGATCCGCTCCGGTGTGTACCGCCGTCGCGGCCGGTTCAGAGGACGCGTGGGCCGGCGGGCGTCGAGGATCCAGCTCACCAGCAGCGCGAGCGCCACCAGCAGCCCCACGATCCCGAGGTCGGCGAGTGTCTGGACGATGAAGCCGTGGGCGTGCGTGACGACCAGCGTCTCGGTGCGGTAGCGCAGGCGGGCGGTGTCATAGCCTTCCGCCCCCGCTCCGAGGGCGGGGTGGGCGCCGAAGACCTGCAGCGCCTCCTTCCAGTAGCGCGCCCGCACGCTCGCCACCGCGGTCAGCCGCCCGGGCGTGTTGGGGGGCGGTTTGGCGTTCGGGTTGGTCACCGCGCTGACCGCGTGGGAGATGCTGCCCGTGAGCCCCCGCTGGCTGTGGGCGAGGCCCCCGATCAGGACCACCACCGCCAACCCCACGAGTGCCCACAGCGCGATCCCGGCGCGGCGGCGGGTCCGCGGGCTCGGGGCCTGGCGCGAGGTGAAGAAGGTGAGCGCCATCCCGACCGCCCCCAGTGCGAGCACCATCACCAGCAGGAGCGCGCCGAGCTCGTGGCCGGAGGCGGCACGCTGCGCGAGCGGGATGTCTTCTCCGCTGAGGGCGTGCTGGGAGAAGTCCCATCCGCCGACCACACCGGCGCCGGCCATCCCCGCCAGCAGCACCGAGGCCCCGCGCAGTCGCAGCGGCACGATCGCCAGCCACAGCACCGCCCCGATCGCGAGCGCGACCAGCGCCCCGCGCGAGTACGCCAGCAGCAGCGTGGTGAGCAGCAGCCCGCAGGCCGGGTAGGCCATCGCGCTCACCAGCCCGTGCCCGCGGCGGCGGGCTCCAAGCCACATGCACCCGATCACGCCCATCGCCGCGGTCAGCCCGATCGCGTTCCAGTACCCGTACGGTTCCTGCAGCCGGGCGGGCGAGTTGGCCGGCAGGCCACCCGGGAACACCTTCGTCGAGAGGCCGTACGCGCACACCACCACGGCCGCCAGCGTGATCCCGCCCAGCACCGCGGCCCAGCGCTCGGCGAACAGCCGCACGGCTGCCACCGAACCGGCCAGGAAGGCGCTGTAGGCGAGCATCCGCGAGGCGTCTCGCCAGCTCGCCTCGGGCGCCACCGACCAGGCCACCGACAGCGCCGTCAGACCCGTGAAGGCGATCATCATGCCGAGCGTCCAGGACCCGTACCGGCGCCGCCGGGCGGGCAGCACCGCGACCGAGAAGGCGAACAGCAGCCCGCCCCCGATCGTGAGCCCCATCTCGGTGGCGGTCATCGTTTCCAGGCGCCGCCCGCCCTTCGTGTAGAAGGTCAGCAGGCACAGCACCCCGGCCACCAGCAGCGTCCCCCACACCGTCGGGTCGGGCATCCGCCTGGCGGCTCGCGCGGCGGGGGCGGTCCACCGCGTTCCGGTCTCGGACGGTCCCGCCGGCGCCGGGGCGGGCGGCAGCGCCTCAGCCGTCGCGCCTGGCACGGATGCGCCTGCGGGCGTAGCTGACGGCGAGCGCGACCAGGGTCGCGAGCATCAGCGCCAGCACCGCCAACAGCGGGTCCGGGAGCGTGCTCACGGCCGAGGCCACGTTGGCGTGCACGACCCCCGGGCTGACCACCTGTCCCCCGACCGCGACCGGCCCCGAGCCCTCCTTCTGGGTGTGCCTGAGCGCCGACGCTTCGGCCGGCGTGGTGGCGATCGCGACGGCCGGCGCAGCGGTCGCACCTGACTTCTGGCCCGAAGCCGCGGCGAGCTGGGCCTGGCGGATCTCCTGCCCGCACGACGAGTACTCTTCCGCGTCCGCGCTGAGTTCCTTGAGCGCCTGCCGGTAGGCGCTCTGCGAAAAGCCGCTGAGCGACTGGCCGTGAGTGCAGCGCAGGATGATCTGTTCGCCGACGCTCATCCGACCTGTCCAACGCTAACAGGGGCCCCGGGTTGCGGTGCGGCCCGATCCCGCTCTCAGCGAGCCTCAGCCGGACTGCATGCCGATGCTCCGCAGCGCGCGCACGAACCCCTCCGCCCAGGCGTCATAGGTATACCCACCGACGGCACGCTCCCCGGCCCCGCCCAGGCGGGCCCGCAGGTCGGCCGCGCCCGCCAGGCGCTC
>DATJOU010000277.1:0-5699 GCA_035506775.1 Solirubrobacteraceae bacterium
GGCCAGGGTGACGGCGATCCTGGCGATCGCCCTGCAGCTGAGCCTCCCCGACCGGCTGGCGGTGGGCACCCGTTTCCTGCTGCCCGCGCTCGAGGCCGTGCTGGTCGTCGGCCTGATCGTCTTCGCCCCCCGCAAGCTCGAAGGGCACCACGCCCTGCGGCGGCGAGTGACGGTGGGGCTGATCGCGATCGTGAGCTTCGCCAACGCGATCTCCCTGTACCTGCTGGCCCACAACCTGCTGCACAACCGGATCCCCCAGAACGGCCACGAACTGATCATCGCCGGGCTGCTGATCTGGCTCACCAACTTCATGATCTTCGGCCTCTGGTACTGGGAGATCGACCGCGGCGGGCCGGGCCGGCGGGCGGGCGGGGAAGACGGCCCGCCCGACTTCCTGTTCCCGCAGATGAACGACGACGGAATCCAGCCGCCCAACTGGCGACCCGAGTTCATCGACTATCTGTACGTGTCGCTGACGAACGCCGCCGCCTTCTCCCCCACCGACACGATGCCCCTCACGCACATGGCGAAGATGGTGATGGGGCTTCAGTCGATCGTCTCGATCGTGACCATCGGGCTGATCATCTCGCGCGCCGTGAACATCCTCTGAGGCCGGTCCGGGGGACCGCCTGCTGGCCGCACAGCCAATTCCGCCGAAAGGTGAAATACTGTGCGGTACGTCAAGGTTGGCGGGGAGCCTCCCATCTGTCGCCATGCGGCAGCGGGCCTCCCGTCATCGACAGGATGAACCCATCCCTCCCTCCGCCACGGGCCCGGGTCAACCGGGCCCGTGGTCCGTGCGAGACAGCTCCGAGGGGGGGTCAGCCCGCGGCGGCGGCGGTCCCGCCGGCGGGCGTGGCCGTGGGGTCGAGCTTCACGCAGGCGATCCGCTCGACGGGCTCGAAGCCGAGCGATTCGTAGAGCCCCAACGCGTGGTAGCCGGCGTCGGCGACGAGCACGAAGCGCTCGACCCCGTAGTGGCGCTCGCTGTGGCGGCACGCCTCCACGACCAGCCGCGAGCAGATCCCCCGGCGGCGGCGGTCGGCCCGCGTGTCCACCGACTGGAAACGTCCCACGGGGCCGGCGGCGACGATCCCGCAGCAGCCCACCACCTCCCCCGGGTCGCCCTCGAGGGCGACGTACCACGAGCCCGAGCCGGCCACGAACAACGCCCGCAGCTCGCCGAGTCGGCGGCGGACGAACGCCCGCCGCGCCTCCAGGTCGCCGGGCTCCTCCTCCTCCGAGGAGGCAGACCAGATCGCCATCACCTGCTCCCACAGCTCCGGCTCGGCGCCCGGCCGGGGGTCGAGCGGGGCGATCGTGACCTCGCGGTTCTCACGGGGGTGGGCTCGCGCGCCGCCCTTTGCGGCCAGCAGCCCAACGAGCTGCTCGAGCTCGTACCCGCGGGCCGCGAACTCCGCCCGCGCCTCGCCCTCGGCCGCGTCCGTTCCCTCCCACCCGAAGGCCCGGTGATCGACCCCGGGGGTAGCCGAGAACTCGGCCTCGAACAGCTGCTCCCAGCGCTCACCGTCCCCGCTCGCCGGGGGGCCGTCGAACAGCAGGAAGTTGCCCCAGTGGTGGAGCGGGTTCTCCGGCGAGCGCACGACGAGATATCCCTCGCGGCGTTCCACCACGCGGCTCGCAGGCAGCACCTGCAGGTCCGTGGCCCACACCAACGACCGTGGCCACGTCTGCGGGGTGGGCATCGGGCTGGTGCTAGCCGGCGATCGAGGGTTCGAGCGCGAGGGCCTGCTCGACCAGGTCCCTCACCTCCTCCCCGGCTCCCAGCGACAGGGCCCGCTCGAACGCCCGCAGCGCCCCCTCGCGGTCCACGAGCGCCAGCCTCAGCCGTCCCAGCCGCTCCCACGCCCCCGCGTCGCGGGGTCCGAGCTTGGCGGCCCGCTCGGCCGCCTCGGCGGCCAGGTCGACGGCACCCATGTCTTCGTAGATGCGCGCGGCGAACCGCTGGGGGGCGGGACGGCGGGGGTCCGCTCGGGCCCAGTCGCGCACCGCCCGGGCCGCGGCGTCGAGCTTGCCCGCCTGCCAGAAGGCGAGCGTCATCAGCCGCAGCACGGCGATGTTGCGGGGTTCCGCGTCGCGGGCGTAGATCAGGCGCTGGGCGGCGAGGTCGTACTCCTCTTCGGCCATCGCCCGCTGCGCGGCGATCAGGAAGCGCTCGACCCGCTCCTCGGCCGGGTCGGGCTTGGAGAAGTCCACGAACTTCATGCTCCCGGCCGGGACGGTCCGCACCCCGTGGCTGAATTTCACCCGCGCCCACTGCTGCACGTCGGAGCCGTCGGAGCCGTTGTTGGAGCGGGTCGTGCTCGGATGGGAGGAGAAGTAGATGCCCGTGACCGTCCCCACGCCCCACTCCGGATAGGTGGTGCAACGGGCGTAGCGGTGGACGACCGAGTGGTCGGGGACGCGGCTTCCGAAGGGGTCGTTCTTGGCCTTGTCCTTGGCCTCGGCACGGGCCCGCTGCTCGGCCTCGTAGGCCCGCCGGCCGGCCTCCTCGCGCTCGCGCTTGGCGGCCGCGGCGCTGGCCCGGACCGCATTCTCGGACACCCGCCCGCCGCGGGACCCCTCGGCCAGCCGCTCGAGCTGGTCGGCCGCCTCGTTGATCGCCTTCAGGTGCCGCTCGTGCTCGAACTGGCGCCCGGTGGGGGCCACATCGGGGTGCCAGCGCTTGGCCATCCTGCGCCGTGCGAGCTGCACGTCGCGCTTGTCGAAGGGCGCCTCGAGCTCCAGCAGGAGGAGATGCTGCTCGATGTCGAGGATCGCCCCGGGCATGACCCATCAACGTTAGCGGCCGCCGCCAGCGCATATCCTGGGCTGCCAGTGTCCGCCCAGTACATCTTCACGATGCACCGGCTGTCGAAGGTCCACCCCCCGGACCGGACGGTGCTCGAGAACATCACGCTCGCCTTCTTCCCCGGGGCCAAGATCGGGGTGCTGGGCTACAACGGGGCCGGTAAGTCCTCGCTGCTGCGGATCATGGCCGGGACCGACCAGGAGTTCCGCGGGGACGCGGCCCTGGCCCCCGGGGCGACCGTGGGGATGCTCGAGCAGGAGCCCCACCTGGACGAGTCCAAGGACGTCAAGGGCAACGTCGAGGACGGGGTGGCCGAGACCAAGGCGCTGCTCGACCGCTTCAACGAGCTGGCGGCCAACTACTCGGAGGAGACGGCCGAGGAGTTCGCCGACATCCAGGCCAAGATCGACGCCGCCGACGCCTGGAGCCTCGACACCCAGCTCGACTACGCGATGGACGCCCTGCGCCTGCCCCCTCCCGACGCCGACGTGTCGGTGCTGTCCGGAGGGGAGCGCCGGCGGGTGGCCCTCTGCCGGCTGCTGCTGAGCGCCCCCGACCTGCTGCTGCTCGACGAGCCCACCAACCACCTCGACGCGGAGTCGGTGGCGTGGCTGGAGCAGCATCTGGCCGAGTACAAGGGCACCGTCGTGGCCGTCACCCACGACCGCTACTTCCTCGACAACGTGGCCGGCTGGATCCTCGAGCTGGACCGCGGCAAAGGGATCCCCTACGAAGGCAACTACTCGAGCTGGCTGGAGCAGAAGCAGGCGCGGCTGGAGCAGGAGGAACGAACCGAAAAGGCGCGCCAGCGGACGATCGCCTCCGAGCTGGAGTGGGTGCGGACCAACCCCAAGGGCCGGCGCACCAAATCGAAGGCCCGCCTGGCCCGCTACGAGGAGCTCGTGGCCGAGGAGCGCAACGTCAAGCTCGAGGACGTCCAGATCTACATCCCCCCGGGGCCGAGGCTCGGCGACCGCGTCCTCAGCGCAACCAACCTCAGCAAGGGCTACGGCGAGAGGCTGCTGATCGAGTCGCTGTCGTTCGACCTCCCGCGAGCCGGGATCGTCGGCGTGATCGGCGCCAACGGAGCCGGCAAGAGCACCCTCTTGCGCATGATCACCGGCCAGGAGGAGCCCGACTCCGGGACGCTCGAGCTGGGCGACACCGTCGAGCTCGCCTACGTGGACCAGTCACGTGAGAGCCTGGACCCCGACAAGACCGTGTGGGAGGAGATCTCCGGGGGCGAGGACCAGCTCACGCTGGGAGAACGGAAGGTCAACTCGCGCCAGTACACGGCCGGCTTCAACTTCAAGGGCTCCGACCAGCAGAAACGGGTCGGGGTCCTGTCGGGCGGGGAGCGCAACCGCGTGCACCTGGCCAAGGTGCTGAGCGCGGGGGGCAACCTGCTGCTGCTGGACGAGCCCACCAACGACCTCGACGTGGACACCCTGCGGGCGCTCGAGCAGGCGCTGCTCGCCTTCCCCGGGTGCGCGATGGTGATCTCCCACGACCGCTGGTTCCTGGACCGTGTCGCCACCCACGTGCTGGCCTTCGAGGGGGACTCCCAGGTGACCTGGTTCGAGGGCAACTTCGAGGCCTACGAGGAACACCGCCGCTCGCTGCTCGGCGCCTCCGCCGACCGTCCCCACCGCATCACCTACAAGCGGCTGGTGCGTGGCTGAGCCGGAGCGGGAGGAGGGGCGGCCCGGGCCCTTCGACCGCGACACCGCCGTGCGGGCCCTCACCCGGGAGGGGGAGCGCGCGTCGTTCGCCGCCGAGGTGGCCCACGGGTGGCGCGCCGGACGCGGTCCCCACGGGGGCTACCTGGCGGCGATGATCCTGCGCGCGCTGACGCTCGCGCTGGACGACGAGGGGCGCTCGCCGCGGTCGCTGACGATCCACTTCCTGAAGGCGCCCGAGGAGGGCCCGGTGCTGATCGAGACCACGATCGAGCGCGCCGGGCGCTCGCTCAGCACGTTGTCGGCGCGCATGAGCCAGGACGGAAACACGATGGCGCTCGCGTTGAGCGCCTTCTCGGTCCCGTGGACCGGGCCGGAGCTCACCGAGCTGGCGATGCCCGAGGTCGCCCCCGCGAGCCCCGACCGCGACCCGGGGACGCTGATCCCACTCGAGCTCGGGCCGGCCTTCGCCCGCTACATCACCCTGCAACCACGCTTCGGCGGGACGCCGTTCGCGGATCCCTCCCAGGCGATGGACACCGGGGGCTGGCTGGGGCTGGTCGAGGCGCGCCCGCTCGACGCGCTCGCGCTCGCCTTCTTCACCGACGCCCTGATCCCGACCCCGTTCATGCGCCTTCCGGGGCCGGCGCCGGCACCGACGATCGACCTCACGGTCCACTTCCGCACCGCCCTGCCCCGACCCGCCCGCGAGGGGACCGCACCGGACCCGCACGAGCTGGTGCTGGCCCGCGCCCGCGCGGGGCTGATCCACGAAGGCTTCTTCGAGGAGGACGTGCTGATCTGGGACGAGGACGGGGTCCTGCTGGCCCAGTCACGGCAGCTGGCGTTGGCGATCGGATAGGTTCCAGTCATGGACTACACAGCAAAGAAGATCAGTGACATGCAGGCAGGTTTCGGGGGCGGCTTCATCAAGGCCCGGGCCGAGCTCGGTGTGAGCTCGTTCGGGATGCAGGTGATCGCGATGCCACCGAACTTCACCGACTACCCCGAACACGACCACGGCGAAGACGGGCAGGAAGAGGTCTACGCGGTGCTCGAAGGCTCGGGCACGATGGAAGTCGCCGGGGACAACATCCCGATGGACTCCGAGACCCTGATCCGCGTCCCCGCCGGGACCATGAGGAAGGTCGTGTCGGGACCCGACGGGATTCAGATGCTGGTGCTCGGAGGAACCCCCGGGCAGCTGT
>DATJOU010000278.1:0-10760 GCA_035506775.1 Solirubrobacteraceae bacterium
CCGCCACCTGAGGTGGAACCGACCGCCGAGAGCCGCGCCAGCCAGATCGACTCGGGCGGCGCATCCAACGAGGAGATCATCGCTGCCGCGCTCGCCGCCGCCCACCCCGAGCGGGGGCTGCGGTGGCTGGATGTGGGCTGCGGCCGGGGCGACCTGCTGCGCCGCGTGCGCGACCAGTGGGCGCCGGCCGAGCTACGCGGGATCGACGCGCTCGACTGGCTCGACCAGGACCTCCGGGGGGACGTCGGCTTCGAGGTCCGCGCGGCCGAGCAGCTGCCCGCCACACCGGCGGCCGACCGCGTGCTGCTGGTCGAGGTGATCGAGCACCTCGAGGCCCCGTGGAGCGCGCTGCGGGCGGCCGCCCGCGTGCTCGCCCCGGGCGGCTGGCTGGTCCTCACCACCCCCAACATCGCCACCCTGCGTCACCGCCTCGAGCTGGCCACCAAGGGGACGCTGACGAGCTTCCGCCCCGGCTACGACCCACATCTGTCCCCGGCGCTGCCCCACGTGAGCGCCCGCATCCTGACCGAGGAGGGCCTGGTGGTCGAGCCGCCGGCCTACGCCGGGGCCGACGTGATCTCGCTCAGCAGAGGCCGCATCTGGCCGCAGTCGCTTCGACGCCGCTACCCTCGGCTGGGGTCGGTGTCGGTGATCCTGGCGGCGCGCAGGCCGCCCGCCTGACCGCACTCGGCCCGCGCCGAGTGCCCATGCCCAAAACGCCACAGAAGATGTTCGAGACCCGCAGCCAGGCCTGGAAGGAGGTCGGCCTGATCCGCCAGCTCGACCGCCGCGCCGTCAAACGGGCGCGCGTGGAGATACTGCTGCTGGTTCCGCTGTTCGTGGCGGTGGTGGTCTTCTACGAACACCGCGTGAGCCTGCTCGGCACGACCCAGCCGGGCAGCCACGGGCACGCGGCCCGCAAGGTCCTGGAACCGGGGCTGGAAACGCCCGTGACGATCCTGGTGGTGATCGCGCTGGTGATCCTGGGGTGGGCGATCGCGCGCGCGCTCGGGCGCGTGCTCGGCCCGCTCCTGTTCCGGCGCATGGACCCCGCGACGGCCGGGACCGTCGGCTTCCTGGTGCGCCTGGTGACGATCCTGCTGGCGCTGATCGTGGCGTTGCGGGTGGCGGGAATCGACGCCCGCTCGCTGGCGCTCGGTGGGGCCTTCACGGCGGTGATCGTGGGGCTGGCCGCGCAGCAGACGCTCGGGAACCTGTTCGCGGGGACCGTGCTGCTGAGCGCCCGCCCGTTCCGCGTCGGCGAACGGGTGCGGCTGCAGGGGGGCCCGCTCGCCGGGACGCTCGAGGGGACGGTGAGCTCTTTGGGCCTCCTCTACACGACCTTCGCCACCGGGGAAGACTCGATCATGGTCCCCAACAGCGTGGTCCTGAACGTCGCGGTGCTGCCGCTGCGGGAGCCCGAGGGGGTCAACCTCCGGGCCAGGCTGCGGGCCGGTATGACCCCGGGGGACCTGCAGGAGATCCTCGAGGGCGAGCTGCAGACGCCGCTTCGCGACGCCCCCCGGATCACGCTCGAGGAGCTCGACGGGGAGGAGGTCGTGGTGCTGATCTCCGCGACGCCCCGGGTCGCCGCCCAGGGCCGCCAGCTGGCCAGCGAACTGCTCGACGTGGTCTCTCGTCAGACGCGCTCCTCCGAGGCCACCCTGTAGCGCAGGAACAGCCACGACTCGTCGCGCAGGATGCCCGCGAGCTCCACCTGCGCCGGCGGTTCCAGCTCCATCCCCGCCAGGATCCGCAGGGCCTCACCGCCCATGGGCTCGCCGGCCGCCAGCAGCGGCGACACCGACAGGAACAGCTCGTCGGCGAGGTTGGCGGCCACCAGCTCCTGCGCCAGGTGGGGACCGCCCTCGCACAGCAGCGTGCGGACGTCGTGGCGGCGCCGCAGCTCGGTCAGGGCCGCCGAGAGGTCCAGGCGTCCGTGGTGGGAGCAGCGGACGTACTCGACCTCGGCGGGGACGGGCGGCAGGCTCGCCGGTGAGGCGGTCAGCACCGCCACCCGCGCTCCGGCGGTCTGCAGCAGGCCGATGTCGTGGGGCAGCTCCAGGCGCCCGGAGACCACGCATGCCAGCGGCTCCTCGGGCAGTCCCCTCGCCACCCGCTCGGCTCGCACCGGGGCGTCACGGATGATCCGCCCGTAGCGCTCGGCGCGGATCGTCCCCGCCCCCACGAGCACGCCGTCCACGGCCGCGCGCAGGGCGTGGAACAGCTCCCGGTCGGCAGCTCCGCTGATCGGCCCCGAGCGACCCCCGACGGTGGCGCGGCCGTCCACCGTGCTCACCATGTTGAGCATCACGTGCGGCCGCGGGCGCTCGCCGCTCGGCCGCTCCCACAGCCCCATCCAGCGGACGAGCTCCTCGACGGGCGCTGGCGGGCCCGGGGGGAGCACCCGCTCGAGCACCCTCGGCGGCGGCTGCTCGCGTTCGTCGGACGGGCCGGCGGAGGGCATCGAGGCCGAAGCCTAGAGGTCCTCCACGCGACGGCGACCACACGACCTGAGGCGCGGCGACTCAACATCTCGACAACATTGCCGCCCGGCGACGTGCTACGGTCACCGCGAATGGTCGGCCCAAAGAGGTCCGACGAAAGCAGTGCAAGCGCTCGCAGGTCGAAGCTCCCAAGCATCCTCCGCGCGTAGCAGCACGCACAGACCGTGGAGGAGTCCGCGCAATGCCAACTGGCACCGTTAAGTGGTTCAGCGACGACAAGGGGTTTGGTTTCATCACCCCCGATGACGGCGACAAGGACCTGTTCGTACATCACACCGGGATCAACGGCGAGGGTTACCGCTCGCTGCAGGAGGGCTCAAAGGTCTCCTACGACCCGGAGCAGGGCGAGAAGGGCCCCAAGGCCGTAAACGTCCAGCCGATCTAGGTCCTCAGGGCCAGTCGAATCACAACTCGGGGGGCTCGCTACGGCGGGCCCTTCTACTTTCCGGACGGGTATCGTCGCCCCGGGTACGAGCGCATGAGCGGCGAGGCGACCAGCATCAAAGTGCGCCGGCCCGCGCCGCCGGCGACTCCCCCGAGGCTGCGCTGGCGGCGAGGCGACGCCTCCGGCCAGGCGGCCCGCACCCGCATCGACGTGCGCGTGGCCGGGGTGGCGCTCGGGGCGATCGTCGCGCTGAGCCTGTTCATCGTGCTGATCACGGCCAACCGGCCGAGCCTGCTGGCGCCGACCACCCACACCGGCTTCTACCCGCACTGGATGTCGGGGCCCCTCGGAGGGCTGCTGCCGGGGCTGACAGGCAACAGCACGACCCTGCGGTTCATGTTCACGGGGGCGATCGTGGTGATGTTCATCGCCTACGTGTGGGTGCTGCGGTGCGCCCCTCGGGTCCCCGTGCGCTGGGTGGTGGCGGCGATCCTGCTCGTCCACGCGATCTTCCTGATCTCGCCCCCGCTGGCCCTGACGGACATGTTCAACTACATCAACTACGGCCGCATGGAGGTCATCCACAACCTCAACCCGTACACCACGATCCCGGTGCTCGAGCCCCACAACGACCCCAGCTACGCGCTCAGCAACTGGCATGAGCTGCTGAGCCCCTACGGGCCGCTGTTCACGTTGCTGACCTTCGCGGTCGTGCCGCTCGGGGTGGCCGGCTCGTTCTGGGCGCTGAAGGGGATCCTGGTGGCGGCCAGCCTGGCGATCATCCTGCTGGTGTGGAAGTGCGCCCGGCTCCTCGGCCGCGAGCCGGTGGGGGCGATCGTGCTGGTGGGCCTGAACCCGATCGTGCTCGTGTGGGGCCTGGGGGCGGGCCACAACGACTTCCTGATGATCCTGTTCATCATGATCGGCTTCTACCTGCTGTTGCTGAGCCGGTCCTTCGAGCAGACGGGCGACGCGCTGCCGCGGCTGGCGCACCCCTCGGAACTGCTCTCGCGCCTGAGGAGGCTGCCCGACGCCGCCCGCCACTGGCTGCTGCCGCTATCGGCAGCCCAGATCGGGGCCGGCTCCGCGTTCGTGCTGGCGGCCGCGATCAAGGCCTCCGGCGCCGTCCTGATCCCGGTCGTCCTGGCGGGGCTGCTGCGGAGCCCGAGGGCGCTCGTCCAGGTGCTGCTGGGGATGCTGGCGGCGGCCGCCGTGGTGGCCTTCTCCAGCCTGCTCGCCTTCGGCTTGCACATCCCCGACCTCAGCACCCAGGGGTCGCTGGTGACAGGCGAGAGCATCCCCAACCTGATCGGGCTCGCGATCGGGGCCGGGGGCGAGAGCGACGCGCTGCGAAAACTGCTGGTGGCGGTGCTGCTGGCGAGCGTGGTGGGCTGCTGCTGGCTGGCCTTCAAGCGCCGCGAGACGATCACCGCCGCCGGCTGGGCGAGCGTGGCGCTGCTGGTGACCCTCAGCTGGGTGCTGCCCTGGTACGTGCTGTGGGTGCTGCCGATGGCCGCCCTGTCGACCTCCGTGCGGCTGCGGCGGGTGTCGCTGCTGCTCGGCGTCTACCTGATCATCGCGTGGGCTCCCGTGAGCGGGCTGCTGTGGAACGCGATCCACTTCTATCCCGAACGCACCGCGCTCGGGCGCCTGCACCAGCGGGCCGTCAGGGAGCTCTTGAACTGAGGCTGCTGGTGGTCAGCCATCCGGCGGTCGTGGGGGTCAACCAGGAGCCCTACCGGGAGCTCGCCGCCCGGGGCTGGGAGGTGAGCCTGGTGGTGCCCTCACGCTGGCGCCACGCCTTCGCGAGCGGAACGGTCCATCCGCACGCGATCGAGGGCCTCGAGGAGGCGCTGCGGCCGCTCCCGGTGGCGAAGGCGGGGAGCCCCCAGCGCCACTTCTACCTCGCCCGGTGCGGCCGCCTGATCGCGCGCGAGCGACCCCAGGTGGTGTTCCTGGAGGAGGAGTCGTTCTCGCTGGCGGCGAGCCAGTGGGGGCGCGCCTGCGCGGCCCGATCGCTGCCGTTCGGGGTGCAGTGCGCGGAGAACATCGACCGGGCCCTCCCGGCGCCGGTGCGCGCGATGCGCGGGCGTGTGCTCGCGCGGGCCGCCTTCGTAGCCACGCGCTCCAACAGCGCCGCCGAGCTCGCACGCGCCTGGGGTGCGCGGGGGGAGGTGCGCTTCACGCCCCACGCGATCCCGACCTGGGAGCCGCCGTCGGGTTCGATCCCCGCACCGCCGGCGCCCGGAGAGCGACCGTTCACGGTCGGCTACGCGGGCCGGCTCGCGGAGAGCAAGGGGCTGGTCGACCTGCTCGAGGCGGTGCGCATGCTGGAGGCGCCCGTGGAGCTGTTGCTGGTCGGCGACGGTGACCTGCGGGCCGAGCTGGAGGGCCAGCAGATCCCCGGCTCGCGGGTACGCGTGCTGACGGGGGTCGCGCACGAGCAGATGGCGGGCGGATACGCACTCATGGACGTGCTCGTGCTCCCCTCGCACACCACACCGACCTGGAAGGAGCAGTTCGGGAGGGTGATCGTCGAGGCCCTGTCCTGCGGCGTTCCGGTGGTCGGGTCGGACTCGGGCGAGATCCCCTGGCTGGTCGAGCTGACGGGAGGCGGTCTCGTGTTCCCGGAGGGCGACCCGGGCGCGCTCGCGGCGTGCCTCGCCCGCCTGCGCGACCAGCCGGCGCTGCGAGCGGAACTGGCCGAGCGCGGCCGGCGGGCATGCGAGGAGCACTTCTCGCTGCGGGCCTCGACCGACGTGCTCGAGGGCCTGTTGCGTGGCGCGGCCGCAGGCGCGGGCACCGCCGACGGCTCAGCGCGGGCGTCCGACTAGGGGTCGCCGCCCGGCGGACGCCGGCCCAGCTTGCGCTCGGTGGTGCGGCGCTTGTCCGCCAGCCGCCGCTCGCGTGCTGCAGCCGTCGGTTTGGTGGGGCGTCGCGCACGGGGCTCGTGGAGGGCCTCGGCGATGCGGTCGGCGAGGCGTTCCAGTGCGAGCTCGCGGTTGCGGGCCTGCGAGCGGCCGTCCTGGGCGACGGCCGTGACCCGCGGCCCCGCGCGGCGCAGCACACGCGCCCGTTGAGAGTCGCTGAGCGCGCGCGAGGCGGCGACGTCGAAGACGGCTTCCACCCGCGAGGCGGTCACGTTCGCGTGCTGGCCTCCCGGCCCGGAGGACCGGCTCGTGCGGACCGTCACCTCCTCGGACGGGATCCTGAGCCGGGGCTGGACGCGCAGCCCGCCGTCCTGGGCCCCTGGCACGCCGTCCTCAGGCCTCCGGCCCGCCCTGGCCGTGGGCTGCCCGGAAGCGTTCCTGCTCGCCCTCCGGGACGCGGCCGTCCCGTCCCACGTAGCCGCCCTTGCCCCCGGTGCACAGGTACACGGCGTCCCCGTCGCCGACGTTGCGGATCTGACGCACGGTGGCGGCGTCCACCCGTGCCAGGCCCCCGGGGCCGAGCGTGACCGAGCCGCCGTCGCCGAACTTCATCTCGATCGCGCCACGGTGGACGAAGTACAGCTCCTCCTGGGACTCGTGGTAGTGCAGGCCGGTCTCGACCCCGGCCGGGAGCACGATCGCGTTGACCCCGAAGGCGTCGACCTCGAGGGCCCGGCGGACCTTGCGGAAGCCGGGTCCGTCGCCGAGATCCTCGAGCCCGCACGCCGCCCAGCCGTCGCCCCGCTTGACGGCGGGGTAATCGTTTGACGCCTCCATCCTCGTCCTCCTGGTCTAGTGGTCGGCCACCCGGCCACCGTCAGGGGCGAGCGCGCGGCCCTCCTGCGACCAGCGCACCAGCCCGCCGGCCATGGAGTATGCCTCGAAGCCCGCGGCCCGGAAGGCCTGAGCCGCCATCAGCGAGCGTGAGCCGACGCGGCAGTAGAAGACCACAGGCCGCTCCTGGTCCAGCGTCTGTGCCTGGGAGCTCAGCGCCGTCAGCTCGAGGTGGCGATCGCCGGCGATGTGGCCGGCCTCGTGCTCGTAGGGCTCGCGCACGTCGACGAGCTGCAGCTCGCGGTCCTGCGCCAGCCGTTCGGCCACCGCCGACGGCTCCAGTTCGATGTCCGTGGTGGCGCTCATCTGGGCCCGAGGCTAGCGGTCGGGCAACGGAGAGGGTCGGGCCAGCTGTTCGATCTCCTCGTGCCCCGCGAGCAGACCGTAGTCGGGCCCGTCGCCGCCCCCCCCACGGTCGGCTCGACCGAGCCTGGCCGAGTAGATCGACGGCGCCCCTGCCAGCCGCGCGACCACCGTCGCGCCCGTGACCGCCAGCAGGATCGGGACCATCAGGGTGTCGGTGTGGTGTGCCAGCTCCAGCACCAGCACCGTTGCCGCCAGCGGACCCTGCATCGAGGCAGCCAGCACCGCGGCCCCGCCGATGATCGCGTAGCTGCCGGCCGGCGCCCCGGGCCACAGCTGCGTCCACGCATCCCCGAGCAGGCCGCCGAACAGCACGCCGAAGGTGAGCGTCGGCGTGAACAGCCCGCCGGGAGCCCCGCTGCCCAGACAGGCGGCGGTGGCCAGCGGCTTGAGCACAAGCAGGATCGCCAGCAGCGACGCGCCCAGTCCTCCGGTCACGGCGAGCAGGACCGTGTCCTGGCCGTTGCCCAGCAGCTGCGGATATGCGATCGAGACGGCCCCCAGCGCCGTGAGCACCGCGATCGGGGCTGCGGCGCGCCCCCACCGGTGCAGCTTGATCTCGTGGACGCGGCCGACCAGGCGGACCCAGGCGATGGCGGCGAGTCCCGCGAGCGGCCCGACGATCGCGGCCCAGGCGATCTGGGAGCCGGATACCCCGTAGGACGGGATCCTGTAGACGGGGGAGATCGGGAGCGCCAGCCACGCCACGGCGGTGGCGGTCAGCGATGTCGCAAGGGCCGGGAGCACGAGCGGCAGCGCGAGGGTCCCGAGCAGCACCTCCAGCGCGAACAGCGCGCCCCCGAGGGGAACGTTGTAGACGGCCGCCATCCCCGCTCCGGCTCCGCACGCCACCAGCAGGCGCCGCTGCCATCGCGGGATCCCGAACCGCTCGCAGAGGCGACTGGCGAATGATGCGCCCGCGAGCTGCGGCGCGGCCTCTCGCCCGAGCGAGGCCCCGAGCGCTACGACGCTGATGGACAGGACCCCGCGGCTGATGCTCGGGCGCAGCGGGAGGCGGCCGTCGTGCAGCCACAGCGCCTCGGAGACCTCGCCGCCGCCGAAGCCTCGCAGGCGCCGGAGCGCCAGTGCCCCGCCGGCCGCCAGTAACCCCGCGATCATCAGGACGGCGACCCGGTGTCCGGCGGTGGTCTGTTCGACGGCGTGCAGGAAGGACCCCGAGTGGTAGGACCACGCGAGGTGCTGGATGGCGTACAGGAGTTCCATCAGCGCGGCGGCGGCCAGGCCTGCGAACAACCCGATCGCCAGGACCAGTCCCCAGAAGGCAGGGCGATAGCTCGCGACCACGCCGCGCCCCGGAACATTCGGCTGTGGAGAGGAGAACCGCTGGCTCACGCCGACGGGCTAGATGGCGTAGAGGGTGCGCGCGACCGCGATACGCGAATCCTCAGGGCTTGGCTCCAGAGAAGCAGGCTCACGAACGCGAAGTAGCCCGCGAGGAGTGTGTCGCCGGTGTCCCACTCCCCGACGACGATAGCGACCGTGCAGGCGCGAGATCACGCTCGCTTGCCCCTCTGGATCGGGCCTTTGACACCGTGGCTCAGCCTTGCCACTAGGATCAGTGATCTGGCATGCAGGCGGTGGGCGACCTCTACACGATCCCCCAGGAGAACCTCGACTTCTGCGAGATGATCGGCCAGCTCGCGCGCGAGCGGATCGCGCCACGGTCGGCTGAGATCGACGAGCGGGCCGAATACCCGTGGGACATCCGCAAGCTGCTGTCCGAGCAGGACGTGCTCGGGCTGCCCTTCCCGGTCGAGTACGGGGGAACCGGGACCGGCACGCTGATGCTCAACATGGCCGTCGAGGAGCTCGCCAAGGTGGACGCCTCCTGCGCCCTCATCCTGATGGTCCAGGAGCTCGGCACGCTTCCGCTCCAGCTCTACGGATCGGAGGAGCTGAAGGAGCGCTGGCTCCCACGGTGCGCCAGCGGAGAGCTGTCCCCGGCCTTCGCGCTGTCCGAGCCCGAGGCCGGCTCCGACCCGGCCGGGATGAAGACCACGGCGGTCAAGGACGGGTCCGAATGGGTCATCAACGGGACCAAGAACTGGATCTCGAACCTCGGGATCGCCGACTTCTACATCACCTTCGCCGTCACCGACCGCGAGCAGCGGCGGATGAGCGCCTTCGTGGTCGAGGCCGACCGGCCCGGCTTCAGCGTGGGCAAGCTCGAGCACAAGCTCGGGATCCGCGCCTCGCCCACCGGCCAGCCGGTCTACGAGGACGTCCGCGTCCCCGAGGAGAACGTGATCGGAGAGGTCGGCCGGGGCCTGTCGGTGGCCCTCGGGACGCTCGAGCGCACCCGCCTGGGGGCCGCCGCCCAGGCCGTCGGGATCGCCCAGGGGGCCACCGACTATGCCGTCTCGTACGCGCGCGAGCGGCGCCAGTTCGGACAGCCGATCAACGAGTTCCAGGGCATCCAGTTCAAGCTCGCGGACATGGAAATCCGCACCGCGGCGGCCCGTGAGCTGCTCTACAAGGCCTGCGCGATGGCCGACCAGGGCCACCCCCTGCGCGCCAAGTACTCCTCGATGGCGAAGGTGTTCTGCTCGGACACCGCGATGGCGGTGACGGTCGAGGCGGTGCAGGTGCTCGGGGGCTACGGCTACGTCAAGGAGTACCCCGTCGAGCGGATGATGCGGGACGCCAAGATCACCCAGATCTACGAGGGCACCAACGAGATCCAGCGGGTCGTGATCGCCCGCACGCTCAAATAGCCGTCCACACCCCGATGCGCGCTTCCAAGCCACCCGACCCTTCGAGCCCCTTCAGGCGCGTGGGGGTGGCCGCGATCATCGCCATGTCCGTCGGCCTGGTGGTGCTCGTCGTGGGCCAGGGCTTCAGCTCGATCGGCGCCGTGAGGGCGCTCGAGGACATCGCGCTGGGGGTGCTGCTGGCGGCCGTGTTGATGGGGGCGGTCGCGTTCGTGGCGGTGAGGATGGCCGGCTGGCGCGACCCGGAGTCCGAGAGCGAGTTCGACGAAATCGTGCGCAACGCGGAGCTGCTGGCGCGTGAAGGTCTGGCCGTGGACCCCGAAGAAAGCGAGTTCATGGAGCTCGACCCGCTCGACGACCGCGACTTCGAAGAGCTCGTGCGTGACGCCCTCGACGATCTTCCCGACCTGCTCCGCAACGCCCTCGCCCACGTCGCCG
This sequence comes from Solirubrobacteraceae bacterium, assembly GCA_035506775.1. Classification (GTDB taxonomy): domain Bacteria; phylum Actinomycetota; class Thermoleophilia; order Solirubrobacterales; family Solirubrobacteraceae; genus Palsa-744. The sequence continues at coordinate 10,190 of DATJOU010000278.1, forward strand.
TCGTGATCTCCGACGGAGGCCGGCGGCAGGGCGCCTACGGACTTTACGAAGGGGACGGCGCCACCCGCGACCATCACCACGACCGGATCGTGATCTTCCGTGACACGCTGCGGCGCGACTTCGGGCACGACCCGGAGCTGCTGCGCGACCAGGTCACGCGCACCGTGCGCCACGAGCTCGCCCACCACGTGGGCTTCGACGAGCTCGGCGTCAGTCGCCTGGATCTGTGAGCAGCGAGCCGCGTGCCGGTACGCCGTCGGTCGACGGCGACGGCCCCCGGGAGCTTCCCGGCCGGCTCCCGGACTTCTTCATCGCCGGCCACCAGAAGTGTGGGACGACGGCGCTGTACCTGATGCTCGGCGCCCATCCGCAGATCTTCCTGCCGGCCGTCAAGGAGCCCCGCTACTTCGCCACCGATCTGCGCTCCACGAGAGCCCGCTCGCGGCCCTCGGATCACACCCCGACGCTCGAGTGGTACGCGGCGCTGTTCGCCGCCGCCGCCCCCGGGCAGGTGGCCGGCGAGGCGTCGCCGGTGTACCTGCGCTCGCGGGTGGCCCCGGCGGCGATCGCC